>JAIDRY010000172.1 GCA_029061465.1 Clostridia bacterium | reverse complement strand
TGCCAGAGTACGAATCGTACACCGTCTTGAACACGTGCGCGGCAAAAGGTCCGTCCTCTTCGCAAACGACGTTTATCATTTCGTCAGCCAAAAGGTCGGTCGCAAGCGAGTTTTTGCGTTCGTTGGCGGTGGGCATATATCGGACTATTTCATCTAAAAGATTTATAACGCCTCTGTTCTGCAACGCGCTGCCCGCCATTACTGGGATAACGCTGCCCGTGGCAATGCCCTTTCTTATGCCGTGAACGGCGTCGTCCTTGGAAAGCTTGCCCTCGGCGAAATACTTGTCGAGAAGTATATCGTCGTTTTCGGCAGCCGTTTCCATAAGGCTCGCCTGCATATCTTCCATATATTTTTTAAGCTCGTCGGGTACGGGAATTTCCTGCGGTCCCTGAGTTGAGAACTTGTAAGCCCTTTCCTGAATAGCGTTGACATAGCCCGTCATTTTGCCGTCCGCCATAATAGGCAACTGAATTGGCGCAAGCCGTCCCGCATACTTTTCTTTCAAAGCGTTTAAAGTTCCCGTGTAGTCGGCGTTGGCTTTATCCATACCGTTGATAAAGATAATAAGCGGTTTGCCAAGCTTTAAGCAGTATTCGACTACGCTCTCCGCGCCGATAGGCAGAACGCCGTTTGCGCCGATAACCAAAACCGCCGCACCGCACGCGGCAAGTCCTTCGTAGCGCTCGCCCTCGAAGTCGTAAAAGCCGGGTAAATCCAGAAGATTTATCTTAACGCCTTTCCAGACGAGGTATGCAACCGAAAGATTGACTGAAAGCTTTTTACTCTTTTCAAGCTCGTCAAAGTCCATAACGGTGGTGCCGTCCTCGGTCTTACCCATACGGTCAATCATACCGCCGTTAAAAAGCATTGCTTCGCAAAGGGTAGTTTTACCCTCACCGCTGTGTCCGATAACGGCAACGTTGCGGATTTGTTTTGCTGTAATATTCATTTTTAGCCCCTTATCCCCGCCGCGATACGGCGGTTATTTATATTATTATAAATTATAACTTACTCAATTTCAATACCCTTTTTAAAAATAATTAAAATATAAAGCCCGACGCGTTCGCGTCGGGCGGTGTTATTTTTAATAATCTTTTAATCCTATTAGATAGTCGGAACTGCAATTAAAGAATTTACAAAGTACTATTATACTGTCAATATTAGGTACTCTCAAATTCGCTTCCCAACGACTAATGCAGGCAACGCTTACCTTAATCTTTAAAGCCAAGTCGGCTTGCGACAAATTGTTTTCCTCCCTAAGTTCTTTTAATCTTTCTGCAAACTTTTTCATAATAGTTCCTTTTAATCATTAGTTGTATTTGCCAATCGGTAAATGCCTATCATTAATACTTTATATCATTTTATAAAATATTGCTTGACTTTACCAAATGGTAATGATATAATTGTATTTACCAAATGGTAAATACGTGAGTGTGCCTGGTAAGCAGTTGTGTTGAAACCGTAGCTACCAAATGGTAAAACAATAGAAGAGGGCAAATTATGGATTCGGTAATAAGAGATATGTATTTTGAAAGCGTAGATGAGGACAAGATAAATCTAAGCGAAGAATACGAAATAGCGCGGGACATATGCAGTGAAGCGTACGATAAACTTGTGGCAACTCTTAATGAAGAACAAAAGAAACTGTTTGACTTATATTACGATGCAGAATGTAACTTTTCTTCCGAATGGGGAAGTACGGTATTTGCAAAAGCCTTTAAGCTCGGTATACGTTTAGGTATGGAGATTATGCAGTAATTGTTATGTTTTTTGGGGAATAATGTTAAAAAATTTCAAAACGTCTGTTATATTTCATTTTAAAAAGTCCATAAGAAAATATAATACCTCAATTTTGCACGTTTTGGAATACTCAAAAAAGCGTAAAAAAGGGCTAAAAACGCAATATCTTGGGCATATTCGGGCAATATTGCGCAAATATTGAAAAACGGGCAAAAATAGGGCTAAAACGGCAAAAAAACGGTCAAAATTGCCCAAAAAAGCCCTTTCAAACCGTTGACAATTTTTTTTGGCTTTTATATAATAGTAAAGCGCGTCAAAAATGTGTGTATGGAATGAGGTGCAAAGTTACTGAAAAAGGGCGGAAAAAGCTCACGCCGCAGATAATTTGCGCTGACAAATGTGGGGGCTGGACCCCTGCGACTAACCGTGGCTTTAATCAGAACGCCGCTTTGCGGTGTTTTTTAACGGAAAAGGCGCGATACACACGGTTCAGTTGACGTAAATGAAAAATTTTCAGTTAGTATAAAAGGAGTACAAAATGGCAGCACAGAAAATCAGAATTAAACTTGCAGCTTACGACCACGAGCTTGTGGACCTCGCAGCTTCACGCATCGTTGAAACGATGAAGAAGAGCGGCGCAAAAATTTCGGGACCTATTCCCCTTCCTACGG
>JAIDRY010000171.1 GCA_029061465.1 Clostridia bacterium | reverse complement strand
ACGCTTGACATAGTTGCGCCGTTGAAATAATCGGGAAGGTCTACCCTGAGTGCCGCAAACTTCTTTTCCATTTTTTTAGTAATGCCGAAAACGTAGCAATAAGGCAGAATATCGTAGAAGTAGTCGGGGTCGTCTTCTATCAGTGCGTTGAGCTTGTCGAGCTCGGCAAGCACTAAAAACTTTTTAAAACCGAGCACCTTGCCGCGCACCGCCTTATCTTCCTTACTGAAAGCGCGAACGAAAGCGCAGGACAGAGTACCTAAAAGGAAGAAAGCCGAGGTTACAGGCAGTAAGCTGTAAATATCGTATACGCACGTAAACGTCGTCCATACCATACCGAGCGGAATACCGCCGAAGCCGCCGCACCATATTAATTTGAATAAAAGCGGCATTGGAACGTACAAAAAGACGTTGACGGCGATTATCGGGAACAGCAAGATAAACAGTAATACCGGTTCACTTATATACAAGTTGCAGTATACAGCGCAGAGTATAAAAGGTATTATTGACGCAAGCGAAATGATAAGCCTTTTTATAAGCAGGGTTTTGAACTGTTCGGGCTCGGGCTTGTAAAGCTTTTTCACCGCTTCGTAAAGCTTTCTTTTTTCCGAGGACGATGCGTATTTGCTTTCCTTAGTATCGTACGTATCGGAATACGCGAAAAGACGGTTGAAAAATTCTACTTCGTATTTGGAATTTTCCGTTACCATTTCGGCGGGATAGTTGTTAAGCCTTGTTAAAACTATACGCCGTCTGCCTTTCAGCTCTATAGATACAAGTCCCTTACTTGCCCAGTAAATGACGAGCGAGGCAAAATCTTTGTCCCTGATATTGCCGCGGTATGCGCGGGCGGTATTGAGGGGTGAATAGCCTTCGGGCGGGTAGAACTCGGTTGTTACTACTCCGCTACGCACGACGCGGCTTGTTATAACTATCGCCGCAACGGCAATTACCGCAATTACCGTCAAGGCGAGCGTTACGTAATACAGCGGATGGGGAACAAAGCTTGTTTCAAAATAGCCCTGCGGAAGAATTAACTGTATAGTCAGTCCTTCGCGCGCGTTCAATCTTCCGACCGAGCAGGAAACTGTAAGAGTTTCCGCATCGAATTCAGCGGAGACTGCCTCAAAGCCGAGCGGCGCCATTTTGTTGGTGCGGAAAGTGAGCACGTCCTGCACGAACTTTCCGTCCAAAAAATCTTTGGGCAGGGTTATTTCTGCGGAAAAGCTGCCGACCGCGCTTCTGAATCCGTAGTCCATAATATCGAAGGTGAAGTCGTCAAAGTCGTTTATGAAGTCTTCGCCCATATCGTACTGATAATGAATTTCGTAAACGTGCGTGCCCGACTTATAGTCGCCGTCCGCACCCGTATTTATATAATAGTAGTCTCCGTCTTCTTCAACAAAATTGAACTCGTCTTCACCGTCCATAGTTACGGAAAAAAGAGTTAAATAGTTGCGGGTAGTGTTGACGTAGGTTTTACCGTCGACTATGCGGGTGATTTTATTAACCCTTGAAACGTTGCGGGAAAGCCCGACGTTTATACCAGCGCGTTTATAAGTTACCGTGATAATCTCGGTAATATCGCACGACTTCCTTTCGTCTATCACTATTCTTTTTTCAACGGACTCGTATATCACGTTGTCATTTTTTATATCCGCGTATGCTACTTCCGTCCGCGGAAAAACCAAGGACGCAAACAGCGCGATTGCCGCCGCAAGTATTACCAAGAAAACGATTATTAATATTTTACTGTATTTTTTAGTCATAACTGATTTTATTTTATCACCCGAATACGAGTTTGTCAAAGTTTAAATAAAGAAACGCCCCGCGAGAAACTCGCGGGGTGAATTTAGTTTTTAAATTAAT
>JAIDRY010000170.1 GCA_029061465.1 Clostridia bacterium | reverse complement strand
AGTTTTTCCAAAATTTTTGCTATAATAGTTACGAATTCAATTATAATACAAAAACCGATTAAAATAAAGTGTTTTTGAGATAAATGCGGATAAAAAATTTAAAATTAAAAAATTTCAGAAATTACGAAAACGAAAGTATAACCTTCGGCGACGGGCTCAACGTTCTTTTCAGCAAAAACGCGCAGGGCAAAACCAACTGCGCGGAGGCGGTGTTTTACCTCTGCACGGGAGTTTCGCCCAGATGCCTCCGCGACAAACAGCTTATAAAGCACGGTGAAGAGTTTGCCGAAATTTCCGCCGAAGCGGAGGGTCGTTACGGCAAAATAATTATATCCGCAAAGATTACCGAGAACGGACGAGAGTTTACCGTAAACGGCAATAAGATAACGCGCGGCGCGGATATACTCGGCAATCTTTTTTCCGTATTCTTTTCCCCGCAGGAGCTTCGGCTCATTCAGGACGGACCGGACGAAAGAAGAAGGTTTTTAAACGTTTCCGTTTCCCAGCTTTCCCGCCCGTATTACACCGCTTTAAACCGATATAACAAGGTTTTGGAACAGCGCAACAATCTTTTGAAAAACCGTGATTTGGACGTGGTGTACGATACGCTCCCCGTATGGGATGCGCAGCTTTGTAAGTACGCCGCCACGGTAGCGTATAAGCGTGCGGAGTATATCGAAATGCTTTCACCCCTAGCCGCGGAAGCGCACGCATATCTGACGGACGGAGGCGAAGTGCTTAAAATTTCGCCCGAGAAGAAATATAAGGGCACGGAGGCAGAGCTTGAAAAAAGACTTTTTGACGAGCTTTCAAACAACTACGACAGAGATATCCGTTTAGGTTACACTGCTTCGGGTCCCCACCGCGACGATATAGATATAGAGATAAACGGCGTTGACGCCAAAGCTTACGCCTCGCAGGGGCAGACGAGAACGGCGGCACTTTCTATAAAGCTTGCGGAAGTTGAAATTTTCAAAAAGGTTTCGGGCGAATATCCCGTGTTCATTCTCGACGACGTTATGAGCGAGCTTGACTTGCCCCGCCGTAAAAAATTAGTCGAGCGCACCTCGGGCTTGCAGACCATACTTACCTGCACCCATGCGGAACGCGTTTTGTACGGCAAGGAAACAAATAAGATACGTATCGAAGGGGGCGCCGTAAAGAGATGAGGGCTGATTTGCACACACATTCGGTTTGCTCGGACGGCGAACTGTTACCAAAGCAAATAGTGGATTTTGCGGTAAAGGCGGGGGTTGAGCTTATAGCCGTTACCGACCACGACGCTATGCAGGCTTGCGGCGAGGTAGCCGCGTTTGCAAAAGAAGCGGGGATACGCTCGGTCGACGGTATAGAGGTATCTGCGTATGACGGTACGGTAAAATTTCACACCCTCGGCTACGGTATGGACAAAGAAAAGTTCAAAACCTTTTTAAAGAGACTTTACGAAAGCTCGGCAGAGCGCGCCGAAGATATTATAAAAAAACTCAACGCAATAAATATTCCAGTAACCTGGGACGACGTTAACGAGCAGAGATACTCTTTAACTGCGCCTATTCACGGTATACATATCGCAAGGGCGGTGGTAAAGCTGGGCTACGTCGAAAGCACTAAAAAATTTTTCAGTAAATACCTTGCTCCCAAAAAGCCCGCGTTTTCGGTAATCCGCCGCCCCTCGCCGAAGGAAGCGGTAAGGGCGATAGTAGAAGCGGGAGGGTTTGCCTCGGTTGCGCACCCCGCGAGGATTGATATGGACGCGGACGAGCTTAAAACCAAAATTAAACAGTTGAAGGACGAGGGGCTTGGCGGTATAGAAGTTTATTACTCTACGCATACTGAGGAAAAGACGGCATACTACTATAATCTCGCCGAAGAGCTGTCGCTTTTAAAGACGGGCGGTTCGGATACGCACAATCCGACGGGTAAGGAAAAAATCGGTACTCCCGTATTTAACGCAGACGACAGACTTTTGGAGAAACTTAGGTTTAATGGATAAAATAAAAAAGATTTATAAATTAATAATAATGTCCGCTCTTTCGGCGGGCATAATTTTTTTGTCCTGCGCTTTTACGCTGACGGTTAGTAAGGGCGTCGAGGTTGACGGAATACCCGTAGGCGGTATGACGGTAACGGAGGCGGCGGCAACCGTACGCAATCGCACGGAGGACGAACTCAAAGACAAAAGGCTTATAATCCGCGGGGATAAGAATACTTACGAATTCCGCTATCCCGAAATAAATTATAAGGACGACCTGTTTAGGGCACTGAGAAATGCGGCTAAGGGTCAAAAGCTGGAATATGCTCCGCGCTATTATCTTTGCGGTATGGAAGAAATAGTCAAAGGTATTTGTAACGCCGAGCGCGTCGAAGCGGTAGAGCCTTACGCAACGTTTAACACTTTCGGCGAGCCGTTCACTTACGGTGAGGGCAGCGACGGCAAAGAGGTTAACAGGGCGGTTCTGACAGCCGATATAAAGAGCGCGCTTTGCGGCGGCTTCGAGAAAATAACGCTGCAATACACCGCTGCGCACAGAACTAAAAATTATGAGGAAGTGATAGATGAAACGCAAAAGCTTTCTTCATTTACAACCTATTTCGACGGCTCAAATTTAAACAGAGTCAGCAATATCCGCCTTGCCGCCGCCAAACTCAACGGCACGGTTTTAAAGGGCGGGGAGATTCTTTCGTTTAATACGACTGTCGGCGAGCGTACTAAAAAACACGGATTTCTGCCCGCAAAGATAATCGAAAACGGCGAATTTACCGAGGGCGTCGGAGGCGGCGTGTGTCAGGTAAGCACCACTCTTTATAACTGCGCCCTGCTTGCAGGACTTAAAGTAGAGGAGTATCACCCTCATTCGCTTGCGGTCGGTTACGTTCCTCCCTCGCGCGACGCTATGGTCAGCGGCATCTCGTGCGATTTAAAGCTTAAAAACGTATCTGAAAAGCCCGTATATATAAGGGCGGCGACGGGTTCTAATTACGTAAGGTTTGACTTTTACGGACTTTGCGGCGAAGAAACCTATTCACTCTCTTCCGAGGTTACGGGCACGCTTACGGCAGACTGCGAAATTACCGACGACCCCGAAAAGGTAAGGGACGGAAAAGACGGGCTTACTTCGCAGGGCTACCTTATAATAAACCGCGGCGGCTTTACAAAAAAAGTGCTGCTGCGCAAGGACAAATATCTGCCCGTAAAGGGATTTTCTTATTTTATTGAAGAGAATAAAAACGATTAATAGCTATTAATTAATTGTGTTTTCAATCTGTCTGTGTTACAATGCTACGGTAT
>JAIDRY010000017.1 GCA_029061465.1 Clostridia bacterium | reverse complement strand
TTAACCTTTTAATCTTCTTTCTTAAAATTGCCTTATTTGTACTTTCTTCTTCTCTTCTATGCAGTTGTCAATCTTCGCGGTGAAAACTGATTACCCAACCTTGTCAACAAGATTGCGGTACGTCAATCTTCACTTAGTTTTTCAAAAGAAAAACTTTGCTGTCTAAACCGACAGCCTTTATATCTTAACAAACATTGTAAATATTGTCAAGCAATTTTATATTTTTTTTAAAATATTTTGTTTAATAAAATTTAACAAAAATTTGTTAAAAAATAAAAAACGGGCAAGCTATAAAGCTTACCCGCGATATGCAATTTCCTTTAAAAATTCTATCGATTTTTTTATTTCCGATATATCGTCAAATGCGGTGGTTTCTATTAAAACCGCACCGTCGAACCCAGCGCCGCGCAAGTTTTTGAAAACTTCTTTAAAGTCGTAAGTCCCCCGCCCCGGCAAACAGACGTTGCCGTTTTCGTCAACGTCCGAAATATGAACGTGCGATATGCAACTCTCCATATCCTTAATATACATATTATAAGGATAACACGATTTCCGCGCCTGTCCGATATTGAAAACTCCGAGAATATCCGCGCCGCGGTATTTGAGTTCCCTGAAAATTGCGGGCTTGTTATAAAGTCCGTGCCGCGTGTTTTCAAGGCAAAGCTTTACGCCGTAGTGCGCGCAGAAGTCAACAATCTCCCTCATTCTCTCCGCCGTTTCGTCGTAATTCAAATTTTCAACCGCATCAGTATAACAGCGGAAAGAATAGTTTTTTACACCGAAAATTTGCGCCGCCCGCAATATCTGGTCAAGCCAGTAAAAGCCGTCGCCGCGTATTCTGCGCGAGGAGGAAAACAGTTGCGGCTCAAAGTTGTTTGACGCAACGCCGACGGAATGGACTTCCACTCCCGCAAGCCTTTCAGCATACTTTTTAGCAAATTCGGGACGGTACTCGTAAAAGGTTTGCAAATCAACCCCGCACGTTTCCGCGCCCAGCTCTTTTAATAAAACAAAGCTTTCTTCCGTTTCGCGAAGCTTTTGCAGACTGCCCGTAGATAATCCTATCTTCATACAGCGATTATATCACGTTACCTTTTAAAAATCAATACGGCGCAGACTATTTGTCTGCGCCGTTAATTATTTTATTGTTCTTACACACCTACTGCGGGAAGACCTATTTTGTCGGTTATATCGGGATATGCGTCCAAGCCGTCGGGAAGGGTAACCGTTCCCGTATATGCTTTCAGGTAAGCAGAGTTGCTGAACTGCAACGTTATAGGACCGGAAACACCTACCGCCGCGGGCAACTCAACCGAAGCATTGATGTTGATATCTTCGCCGTACTGCACGAATTTACCGTCAGCGTCGAACACGAGATAGAAGTCGATATTGAAATCGGAAAATTCAACGAGCGCAAGCATTGCCGTAATAGTCGTTGCAACCTCTGCGGGAAGGAAATCCTTAACCGATTGAGCGGCAACAATAAGCAGAGATTTAAACGTAACTGCGTCAAGGCTCAATTTAATTTTTAAGCCGTTGTCCGTATCAATATACGCTTTAATTCCGAGCTTTTCCATTTGGGAAATTAACTCCGAAATATCGGGCATACCTGTTGCAGGCAAGTCCATGCCGCCGCCGATTTCACTGTCGCCTTCACCTTCACCGATACCGGGCAACTGTCCCTGCATTGCGTCGTTAATTAATTTTAAATAGTCGATTTTACCGTTATCCGCCGCCGTAGTGTTAAGATACAGGTACTGCGAATCGTTGTAGATGTTTGCACTGTAACTTTCTTCGACGTTTGTTTTGTCCTTTCTGAGCGAATAAGAAACCGAGCCGCTGCCCGCGCCCGTAAGAACGGGAGTTTCACCGCTCATATCCGCATTGATTTTATAGCCGAAATTTCCGTCCGCGCTTAACGAGAGCGTTTCAGGCATATTAAAGGAAACGGCAAACTTGGTTGCAAAATCAAAACCCGCTCCGCCTGCGATATCAGTTAAATCCGCATTGACGTTGGCAAGCGCTGTCGAAAGGCCCTTTGCGTCCGTTTCAACGTAGTTTCCGTTTACGACGCCTAAATTCTCCTCTTCGGGCGTACAAGCCGCAAAGGCGCATGTTGCTATAACGAGTATAAAGCTCATTACGGCTGCAATAAACTTTTTCATATTATACCTCCAAAATTACATTAGATATTATATTACTCAAATCTTTACAAGTCAACGCAATGCAAGTGAAATATTATAAGAAATTAACAAACGGTTGCAATTTGATTTTTGATTTGTTATAATGGTTATGCTCAATGATTTTTAATATAGGGGGTTTTCTCTTTTTTTATCCCGCAAGGGGTTATATTTTGATTGTAATTCGACTATACAATTACGGCGTAGTTGTATCCGTTTTTTCTGTATAGTCAAATTATATGATGAAAACCGAAAAAAATCATTGAGCAAGCATTAAGGATACTCTATCGCGGGCAGCCTTAATGGTTGCCCTTATTTTTTGCCCGCGAAAAGGAGACACTTATGAAGAAAAAATTTTTACTCACTCTGCTTTGCGCAGGCACACTTTGTGGCGGACTTACTTTATCGGCTTGGTCTTGCGGAACTGATACGCCAAATAAACCAGACCAGACCGAGCATGAGCATAGCTACGTCCAAACAGTGATTGAACCCACTTGCCAAGACAAAGGTTATACCTTATATAAATGTGAATGCAGTGAAGAATATAAAGACAATTATACGGAAGTAGTCGACCATAACTATAAAGACGGCAAATGCATATGGTGCGGAAGTGAAAACCTTAAACCAACCGAAGGCTTAGAGTTTACTTTATCGGACGACGGCACTTATTATTCAGTTACAGGGATAGGCACCGTGACCGATACGGATATAGTTATCCCCTCAACGTATAATGAAAAACCCGTAACCGCAATCGGTGAGAGTGCTTTTGTTGTTTTTAACGATGGAACCCCAATAAAAAATACAAACATTACAAGCGTTGTTATACCCGATAGCATAATTTCGATTGACGACGGAGCATTTGGTTTGTGTACTGCACTTACAAGCATAACAATTCCCGACAGCGTTGTATACATCGGCGACGGTGCGTTTGCCGTGTGTACCGCACTTACAATTTTAAAGATAGGTAACGGGGTAACCACAATCGGCTATGCAGCATTCAATAACTGTATAGGACTTACAAGTATAATACTTCCCAATAGTGTTACTTCTATCGGCGATGCGGCATTTTACTATTGCAGCGGATTGACAAATATTACAATTCCCGACAGTGTTACTTCTATAGGTGATGACACATTCGATGGTTGTAGCAAACTTACGAGTTTAATATTCAATGGAACGAAAGCACAGTGGCAGGCTATCAAAAAAAACGTACAGCATTGGAGTATGAGTGATTACGTAGTGCATTGTACCGACGGGGATATCAGTAAGAGTGATGAGTAAGTGCGGTATCGTCTGGATTGCTTCGGCAGTAGCCTCGCAATGACGGCAACGCGCGGGGTGCGACAAGCACCCCGCGCTGTTTTTATACGGCGGACACAAACTCCGAAAGCGCGTATGTAATTTCGCGCCCCGCGATATTCGATATGGGCGCAAGCGGGAACGAGTCTGCACTCCCCTTATCCCCTCCGCCCTGTGCGGCGGGTTTTATATCTGCGCCGTCAGTGGTAAAGCTTTTGACGACGGATAAAACCTTGGTTATCTCCTCCGCGCTTTTCAAAGCCTCCTTTACCTGCTCGCCGCCGAACTCTTCCAAAACCGGTTTTACTTCTTCCAAAAGGTTGTTTGCGCCCTTGTTTCCTCCGTAAAGTAAAAGTGCAAGAATTATGAGAAGTTGCATAAAAAAGTTTACCTGCATATTTTAATAATACCATTATATGCGGAGATTTTATGAAAGATTTTAAAAGCTATTCAAACGAGCGCCCCGAAAAACCTCAGGGAAACACGGATAATACCGCAAGCTACAACAACACGGTTGAGCTTGCAAAGGTTCTGTCAAAAGCTATGAACGGAAAGAGCGAAGGGCAGATTTTACATACCATAATTGCCGAAGCCGAACGAGGCAAGCGCGAAGGAACTTTATCCAACGCAGATTTGGATAACTTTTATAACGCGCTCTCCCCCCTTCTGGACGGCTTTAAAAAGCGCAAGCTTCGGGAAGTGATACAGAAACTTAAAAGCATTTAAAACAAGCGGACTTAAAGTCCGCTTGTTTTATAGTAACGATAAATATTTTTCGCCGCTGTCGGGGAAGACGGTTACTATATTTTTATTTTCATTTAATTTGGCAAGCTTAACCGCCGCGCACAGCGCCGCGCCCGAGGAAATACCCGCAAATATTCCCTCCGAAGTTGCCAGCACGCGAGCAGCGTTTTTAGCTTCTTCGTCGCTCACCTTTATTACTCCGTCGAATTTTTCGCCCTTAATAAGCGGAGGAATAAAACCCGCGCCTATGCCCTGAATTGCGTGGGCGCCGCGCGTGCCGCCCGAAAGCACGGCGGAGCTTTCAGGCTCCACTGCGTAAATTTTTATTAGCGGGTTTTTTTCTTTGAAGAACTGTGCACAGCCCGAAAGCGTGCCGCCCGTTCCAACCCCCGCGACGAATATATCTACTTTGCCGTTTAAGTCCGACCAAATTTCCTGCGCCGTGCCCTTATAATGCGCAAGCGTGTTTGCGGGGTTTTCAAACTGCTTTAAGCTTACCGCGCGGGTATTGTCGCGCAAAAATTCGTTAAGC
This sequence comes from Clostridia bacterium, assembly GCA_029061465.1. Taxonomy (GTDB): domain Bacteria; phylum Bacillota; class Clostridia; order Christensenellales; family Borkfalkiaceae; genus Coproplasma. Next base: position 5,807 of record JAIDRY010000017.1, on the reverse strand, counting down.
CTTTTCGTTGCGCCGTCCATTCCCTCATCGGGCGGGGTGAGCATGACCTGCGCGCCGAAATAATTTAGAATTTTAACGCGCTCGCGGCTCATATTTGCGGGCATAAAAATCACGAGCTTTATACGCTTTACGGCGCAGATTGAGGCAAGAGCAATTCCGAAGTTGCCCGAGGTCGCCTCGGCAAGCACCGTTTCATTATTTATAATACCGCTCTTTTCGGCTTGTTCAAATGTTTCCCAAGCCGCCCTGTCCTTTACCGAACCCGTAGGATTAACAGCTTCAATTTTAGCGAACACTCGCGCGAAAAAGCCGTAATGCTCTTTTATTCTATTCAGCTCCAAAAGCGGCGTGTTGCCGACCAAATCACGGATACTATTGAAAAGCATACTATCTGGTTGCGAGACTCTGCACGGCTTTTATGAAAGCTTCGCACTCGTCAAAGCTGTTGAAGGGCGAAACGGAAGCGCGGATAAGCCCCTCGCTTCCGAGCGCTTCGTGCATCTTCGGGGCGCAATGCAGACCGCCGCGCACGCATATGGAAAACTCCTCCGACAGAGTGAAAGCGGCAAGCTCGGACTGCATATTGTCAATGGAGAACGTAACTAAGCCGAACGGATTGGGTTTGGAATAGAGCTTTACCGCGGATATCTTCATTAAATTTTCACACAAAAACGCGGTCATTTCCTGCGTTTTCGACGCGTCTTTATCAAAGTTTTCCATTAAATACATTGCACCCTCGCCGAGGGAAATTATCGCGGGATAGGACAAAGTTCCGCTCTCTAAGGCGTCGGGGTAGAAGTCGGGCATTTTCAAATTATAGCTTTCACTGCCCGTTCCGCCGAAGAGCACGGGCGAAGGGTTGAACCTTTCCGAAAAGACGAGCGCGCCGCTGCCCTGTATGCCGAGCATACCTTTGTGCCCCGCCACGGCAAGCGCGTCTATGCCGTTTGCTTTCATATCGATTTTGATATGCCCGCAAGCCTGTGCGCCGTCGCAAATTAAAAGCGGCTTTTCGCCTATCAATCCTCTTACCTTTTCTATATCTGGCGCGGCGCCCGTAACGTTAGAGGCAAGGGTTAAAATTACCGCTTTCGTCTTGGGGGTTACGAGCGCGGCAAGCGCGTTTAAGTCGATTTCACCGCCTTTGGTCAAAGGCGCATATCTTACGCGCACCCCTCTGCCTTTAAGCTCTTCCAAGGGGCGCAAAACGGAGTTATGCTCGGCAACCGTGGTTACTGCTTCGTCGCCCGCGTGCAGAGTGCCGAGGATAGCTATATTCAAAGCTTCCGTACAGTTTTTGGTGAATATAACTCTGTCGTAGCTGTACCCGCCGAAAAAGCCGCACAAGGTTTGGCGCACGGCGTAAACGCGCTCTAAACAGGCGAGCGAAAGCTTGTGTCCGCTACGTCCGGGGTTAGCGCAAAATTGAAGCGCCGCACAGGTTGCCGATACCACTTCGTCGGGTTTGAAGCCGCCGGTTGCGGCGTTATCGAAATATATCATAAATTTATTCTCCGTCATATTATGTAATACAATATTATACTAAGGTGAATAAAAATTATGACTGAAATACTTGCCGTTTTCCGCTCGCGTTCGCAAGCGGCTGATTGCAATTCACGGCTCAGAATGAACAGTATTAATTGCGCCCTTATCAACACCCCGAAAGAGGTGGGCGTGGGCTGCGGATTATCCGTAAAAATTCCGCAATACCAGTTGATGCGGGCAAAGGGCATTATTATGCGGGGTAAATACTCCGCATTCTACGGATTTTATACAATGAAATCGCCTTACGGCAAATAACTTGATTTTGCGCGGGGTTTATGATAAAATTCGGGTATGGAACAAAAGACGATAGAAAGCGTTTTAGACGAGCTTGAAAATCTGTACCCCGAAGCGGCGCCCGCGCTGAAATTCAACTCCGCTTACGAGCTGCTTATTGCGGTAATACTTTCCGCGCAGTGCACGGACGAGCGCGTGAACAAGGTTACGGCGGTACTGTTTGAAAAATACAACACGCCCGAAACAATGCTTACGCTTTCACAGGAAGAGCTTGAAAAATATATTTTTTCGTGCGGGTTTTACAGAAACAAAGCCGCGCATATTCTTTCCGCCTCCAAGGATATTCTGGAAAAGTTCGGCGGCAACGTTCCCTCGACTTTGGACGAATTGAAAACCCTGGCGGGGGTTGGGCAGAAGACGGCTAACGTGGTTTATTCCGTGTGGTTCGGCGGCGACGCAATCGCAGTCGATACGCACGTTTTCCGCGTTTCCAACAGGCTGGGTATTTCGGAGGGCAAGACGCCCGCAAAGGTCGAGGAAGGTCTTTGCGCCGCTATTCCCAAAGAGCTGTGGTCCAAGGCCCACCACTACCTTATATATCACGGCAGGCGGGTTTGCCACTCGCAAAAGCCTGACTGCGCGGGCTGTACTTTAAAAGTATATTGTAAATATAATAATGAAAAGGAACGGTAAAAAAAGCCGTTCCTTATATATTTTTAAAAAATTTTTACCAAATAGTGAGTAATTTACCTTTCTTATCCGTTTTATAGACGGGAGGTGCAAGATGGATAACGGTGCAAGTAGCTACCACCGCTTTCTGCAAGGCGATAACGCCGCACTCGAAGAATTAGTGCGCGAATACAGCGACGACTTAGTGCGATACGCTTATTTTTACGTGCGCAATTCCCAGACTGCCGAGGACGTTATGGAAGACACCTTCGCCGCGCTCATTATAAAGCGTAAAAAGTTTAAAGGCGAAGCCCCCTTCCTTTCGTATCTCTACAAAATCGCACGCAATAAATGTATGGACTTTTTGCGCTCCAAGCGTTCGCACGAGGTGCCCCTGTTCGATTTGGAAAACGTACTCAAATGCGAGAGCGCCGAAAACGCAGCTTTGAAGAAAGTACGCGACAAGGAAATATTCGCCTGTATGCAGAAACTGCCGAAACAATATTTCGACGTACTGTATATGACTTACTTCCACGACTTTTCCGCGGAAGACATAAAGCGGGCGACGGGCAAGAGCAAAAAGCAAATTTACAATCTCCTTGCAAGAGCCAAAAACTCCCTGAAAAATATTTTTGTTATGGAAGGAATAGGTTATGAAGAATTATAACGAGAGAACGCAGGATATATTACAAAAAGCCGCGGTTCAGAAAAAACGCAATGCGAAAACCGTTAAGACGGCGACTTTGCTATCCGTATTGCTTACGGTAATACTTGCATTTAACCTGTTTATGTTCGTGCCGTACAGCACGGGCGGGTTCGATATCAGGCTGTATAAAGATAGCAAGTATTACTCCGTCATACAAAAGGTTGGCGAGCTTACTTACGACAAAGCGGTCGTTAAAAGCAACTTTGAAAGATGGACTGAAAAATTAGGAGATTTGCCCGTTAACGACGGCGACGCCTCGGGAGCTACTCCCCCCACCGTCACTGCACCCGGCACTGCCGAAGGTAACGACGGATATAAAGAGGTTACGAACAACCAGACGGACGGAGTTATCGAGGGCGACTTGTTCAAGCGCGGCGGGGATAAGGTTTATTACCTGAGCGTGGGCGGCGCTTACTACGGCGACGACGGAAGAATTGGCGAAATTACGGACTTCATCGATTTTAAAAATCAGAACGTTCACTTCGGCTTGGAATTCAAATTGCAGGTTTATCCCCTCAAAGGCGCGGATACGGTTAAAACGCAGGAGTTCCTTATCGGCGAAAAGGACGGCATGGTCTTTTCTTACAGCGCAGTGCGGGAAATGTTTTTGAGCAGCGACTGCACTACGATAACCGTACTTTCCCCTTGCTACGATAAAGAAAACCATTTGTACACGGCGGTTATTTCAATAGACGTTTCAGATACCTCGGATATCAAGGAAATTAACAGGACTTATATTTCCGGTCAATACGTTTCTTCACGCGTGAAGGACGGAGATATCTTACTCGTTTCAAACTTTACGGTGAGATGGAAGCCCGACTTTTCCGACGAAACGCAGTACCTTCCCCACACGGGTAAGCCCGATAGCTTTACACCGCTTGCCGCCAATGATATAATCTGCCCTGACGACGCAAGCTCGGCAAACTACACCGTGATATGTATGCTTGACGAAAAGACGCTTGACGTATGCGACAGCGCGGCGTTTATGTCCTTTTCCAACGAGGTGTACGTTTCCGAAAGCAATCTGTTCGTAACGAGAACGCATACCGTATCGCACGCGGTCAGCAGTATTTACTGCGTGGCATACGGCGAGGACGGGCTTGATTTTGCGGGCAACTGCGAAATAGACGGAAGAATAATCAACCGCTACTGTATGGACGAATATGAGGGCGTGCTCCGCGTTACAACCGACGTTGCATACAGCGAGGATATCGGAGTTAATTCACCCGCATGGAGAACTTATAAGGGCGCAAGTCTTTACTGCATAGACTTAAACAGCTTTGAAATTATAGCGAGCGTTGAGCGCTTTGCGCCCAACGGCGAATCGGTCAAGTCGGCGAGGTTTGATAAGAATACCGCCTACGTCTGCACCGCCGTAAACGTTAATAACATCGTTAAGGACCCCGTATTTGTATTTAATTTAAGCGATTATAACAATATACCTAAGCCTAAAGATACGGGAACTATCCCCGGCTATTCGCTTTCTCTCACTAAGTTTAAGGACGATACATTGCTCGGCATAGGCTACGGTGAAAACCTTGGAACTTTGAAGGTAGAGCTTTACCGTGAAAGTAACAGCGACGTTAAATCGGTTGCTATGTACGAGTTGGAAAACACCGAATTTTCAGAAGAATACAAAGCTTATTATATCAACGCGGATAAGGGACTTATCGGGCTTGGAGCTTACTACCACGGTGGAACCCGCTATATCGTACTGCGCTACGACGGATATTCTTTGAGGGAGGTTGCGACGATAGATTTCGAATCAAGGGATTGGGACGATATGCGCGCGTGTATGGAAGAAGAATTCCTGTACGTATTCGACCGCGGCGGAGTTAAGGTCGTTGCCCCGCTATTGTTAGTATAAAAAAAGTTTAACGGCGGCTTGCAAACGCAAGCCGCCGTTTTTAATTTTTAACCGAGTATTGCCGCACCGACTACAATCCAGACGATGCCCCAAACGAATAACGATATTATCGAAAGCACCAAGCCCGCGATTGCAAGACCGTTGACGCGGCACTTTTTCATTTTTGCCATACCTACTGCGCTGAAAATCAAGCCCAGCACAGGCGAGATGCAAAAGTACACGCCAAGCCACAGGGACAGTAAGCCGAGAACGAAACCCACTATTCCGAAAGCGTTTACCTTTTTCTCCTCCGCCACTGCACCGCCTTTGCCCGTCGCCACTCCGCAGTAGGGACAAACCATTGCATTGTCGTTAATCTCTCTGCCGCAATTTTTACAAAACATATTTTTCTCCTCTCGTATTATTAATATCCCGATTTGGGATATTTTTATTATACCGTTTTGGTATTCTCTTGTCAAGGGAATAATTGACAAATGAGATTAAAATTTTTAAGAGAGCAAAAGAAAATTTCACAGCTTAAGCTTGCTATGGATTTGAATATGAACCAGAACAGTATCAGCAGGTACGAGTCGGGAGTGCGTGAAGCGGACTACGCAACGCTTATAAAGCTTGCCGATTATTTTAACGTGTCGATAGATTATTTGCTTGAACGAACCGACAATCCTGAAATTAACAGGTAAGACGAAACCCCGCGAGGAGTTCCTCGCGGGGTTATTTTTTTATCTGCCGCCGCAGCCGCCACCGCCGCCACCGCCTCCGGATGAGCCGCCGCTACCTCCTCCACCT
>JAIDRY010000169.1 GCA_029061465.1 Clostridia bacterium | reverse complement strand
CAGGGCGTTAAGCGCACGGGTGTAGATATCGTGGCGCAGGACTTAGAGTTTTTAACTCCGAAGCCGACGGACGAGTATGGTGACGAAATAGGACAAGAACGGCATGTTCGGACGGCGAACGATTACATAGCGCCTCCCCAGCAACAGTCTTTTTACGGGAATAAAAAGCCCCAGCTTCAGACCTTTGACGACGATAGCGACATACCGTTTTAAGGAAAGAAAATGAACATATTAGTAGCTTGCGAGGAAAGCCAAAGGGTTTGCATTGCTTTCAGAGAGAAAGGGCACGAAGCCTATTCTTGTGACATTATTGATTGTAGTGGTGGACACCCTGAATGGCATATTAAGGGTGATGTTCTTAAAATCTTAAATCCACAAATTGGTGGTTGCACTCGTGGAATTTTATTTAGAACACAAGATTTTGAAAGGCATTACGTTGAGCGTTGGGATTTAATAATAGCTTTCCCGCCTTGTACTTATTTAACAAATGCAGGTATGTGTAATTTTACGAGAAAAAATAGTGATAACAAATACCGTTTGCAACGTTTAAAAAAATTAGTTTCAAGTGTTGAGTTTGTTAATAAAATTTTTGAAGCTGATTGCGAAAAGGTGGCTATTGAAAATCCTGTAGGCGTGTTGTCCACTTACTTTTCAAAACCTACACAAATAATTCATCCGTGGGAATATGGAGATAGCGTAAATAAATCAACGTGTTTGTGGCTTAAAGGTTTAACGCCATTAATTCCAACAAATATAGTTGAGAAAGATGATATTGTAAAATGGGGCAACGGTAATAAAATTAGTAAATGGTACAGGGAAACATTAGCGCAATACGGGGGCGATTTGGTGGAATTATCGCAAATCCGCTCAAAAACCTTTGAGGGTATAGCAAAAGCAATGGCGGAGCAATGGGGTTAAAGAATTGGAAGCCGCAACGTGCGATTGAGGTGTGTAAATGATTATTCATGGTGATGCACTCACGGAATTAAAAAAACTGCCAAGCGACAGCGTTGACTGCTGCGTAACGTCCCCACCGTATTATCGGATGCGTGACTACGGAGCTGAGGGGCAGATAGGACTTGAAACTTCAGTTCAGGATTACATAGAGAAACTGTTAAATGTTTTTAACGAAGTAAAACGCGTTCTGCGCCCCGACGGCACGCTCTGGGTAAATATAGCCGACAGTTATGCGGGAAGCGGTAAAGGGGCAAGCAAATACCCCGAAAACGCGCTTAAATATAAGCAGGGAACAAACAAGGGGCTGCTCGGCACAAAGCTCAAACCGACAACAACGGAAGGCTGCAAAGCAAAAGTCGTGGTGTTATATAGGAGCGTAGATATGAACAAAGCAATGGAAAAAATCAACCCCGATACGACAGCAAACCAGGCTGTTGATTATGTAGTTTCAAACCCTTGCTGCATCTGCTCTTGTGAGAGCTTTTGCGGGGTAAAATATAAAAACACTTGCAGAATACGGCGCAAAATACGGCTCTGCTTGTGGGTCGCAAAAGAAAAGGCGGAGGAGGTATTATGAGCTGCGCAAATACTCGCTGCTCGAATTGCGGTAAATGCACTCTAACGCAGAAGGAATGCGCTATGTTTAAGACCGCAGCCGAAATGAAACGGCAGCCGAACAAGCCGCCCAAGCAGTCCACAACTGAAGATGCGGAACAGGAAGCAGTAATCGAATATTGCACGCTCAAGGGAATTAAGGTCGTGCATATCCCGAACGAGAGCAAGCGTACTCCCGTCTACGGCGCGAAGTTGAAGCGTATTGGGCTTAGAGAGGGTTTTCCCGACTTGGCGTTCCCTACGCCGCGCAAAGGCTATCACGGGCTTTATATCGAACTTAAACGCGATAGGACTTGTAAGCCGACGGCAGAGCAATGGCGGTGGATAAACTACTTAAACGGACAAGGCTACCGTGCGACTGTCTGCTACGGCGCGAGCGAGGCTATTGAAGAGATAAACTGGTATTTTAATAGTGCGGAGGTAAAGTGATGACCAGAGACCAAAGAAAGGAAATTGAAAAGCAATTCTACCGCTATAAGTGGAACAAGCGCGAAGCGGAAAACCACACCGTTACTGCGGTTGCCTATAACTCTTCTGCGCCCGATGGCGAACGCGTGAAGGCTTCAAGCGGGAACAAGAACGAGCAGCTTATAATCCGTGCTATATACGAGACGGAGAAATTACGGAACTGGTGTAAGGTGTTTGAATATACCCTCATTAAATTCAAAAGGGAACAAAAAGACAAGCTTATGCAAAAACGCTATTTGGAACATAAGAGCGTTGTCAGAATTTGCAATGAGTTGTACATACCCGAAAGTACTTATCACTATTGGCACAATCAAATTCTTTTAGAAGCTTTTGAATTTGCAAAAGAATTTAAATTACTGTAAAACTCCAAAATTTTTGGAGTTTTTGCTTAAAAAGCCGTGTTATAATGGTAGTATGAAAAATAAGCACTACCATTGACGGCGCAAAGACAGCGTGGTATAATGATAGTGCTTTTCTTTTAGGAGGAAAGCAGTGGCAAAATCTTACAGACAGAATACAAGCTACAGTGAAATAATGGCGGATGGTAAGGAGGACGGGGAAGGCGAAGCTTCGAGCGTGAACCACGGTAATACAAGATTGCCATTCGGGCTTTGTGAAAGGTATGGAATAAACTTACCAAGCAAAGCTACTCCTCGCGACGCATGGAATGCTCTAAAAGGTAAAGGTATAACTCCAGAGCAGGTTTATGTGGAGTTAGATAAAAAAGCCAATTCTGCAAGTGCGGATAAAAACAGTGACGCAAGTGCATCCATAGAAAGAATGGTAAGTGATAGTAGGGTTGTTTATAGCAAACGTTTTACTAAGGAAAGGATGCTTTCCGAAATTAACGCCGGCAATGCCGAAATGAGAGATGTTACGGTTTCATTATTCAACGATGACAGCTTCGGTTATAATTCCAATGAGAGAGATACGGCTTATTTTCCTGGATTCAATAAAGTGTGTATAAGGAAATCAGAAGAGGGAGGTACAGAAAATAGTCCATATACAAAAGGCGGAACATTTTATCACGAAACTTGGCATGCAATAGACGATAATTACGGCGAGAGAACAAGATTAAGTTCTGATTATGTATTAAGTACAGGAAAAACGTTTAATGATACAGTTAAAGACGAGTGTGTAACGGTTAATTGGACTGAAGTGCAACAAGATATAAGTAGAGAGATTGATGATTATTATGCCAACCAAGGACTTGACAGGCAGCGCATAATTTCTGATTATCAAAAGATGAAACAACGGGCGGAAGAGATACAGAAAGAAGTACAAATTCAATCTGGAAATTGGTTTGAGGGATATGTTGCAAGAGGAGACTTCGAAAAGCAAAAAGAAAATATCAAGCTAAAAAAAGATTATAGTACCGTATCTGAGATTCCAAAAACAATACAGAGGACGTGGGGAGATTTAAGTGATATTTATTGTGGGTATACAAAAGGTAAACACGACCTTGTAAAAATGGGACACACAAAATCCTATTGGATTAAGGGAGGCTCTTCTATGAGAGGAATTGAGGCTTTTGCAGAATGTGCGAGTGCGAAAGCAACTAATCCCGAAGGGTGGAAAGTGTTAAAAAAATATATGCCTAACCTTACAGCGGGGTTTGAAGAAATTTATGATGCGTTACGACGCGGAAAGATAAAATCAAAAGGGAGACCAAAATATGAACCATAATAATGAAATTAGCGAATTAGATAGAGTTGTAGCTGAATATAAGGAGACTTTCGATGTTGATGATGCACCGCGGTTCCTTATGATGGAAAGCACGGAAGATTATATTGGCGAATTGAAAGGAGCAATCGAACGCGGCAAACCACTTACTGACGATGACCGAATAGATTGTGATATAATAGAATAATTAAATACATAAACAAAAGGCACTTCTTCGGAGGTGCTTTTTTTATGCTATCAAATAAGGAGAAAATATTATGACGAATCAGGAATTTGAAAAGTTCTGTAAGAAAACCGTAGCGGAGTATACCAACAAACACTTGGACAAAACGGATTGCAAGCAGATAACCGAGGATGACGTATATATAGTTTGGATGTGCAAAATTTTGCAGAACCATAAAGCTCTCGTTAGTACTACCGTTACTGACGGAATGTATTACGAGATAACCTATAACGGAGATAAGAACGAATATTATTTCGATGCCTACAAGAAGTGGGAAAATATTTGTATAAAATAACAGGAGGTAATGGTGATGGATTTTGGAAAGGCAATCAAGGCTTTAAAGGAAGGTAAAAGAGTAGCAAGGAGGGGATGGAACGGTAAAGGTATTTACATTGAACTCCAAAGACCAGACGCACACTCGAAGATGACATTGCCCTACATCTACATCGTAACTAACTCGCTCGTATCGGATAATCCGGACGCACCGAGAGGGGTAGTTCCTTGGCTTGCTTCGCAAACGGATATTCTTTGCGAGGATTGGGTCATCGTATAGAACACAGAGGGATTATAGTAAGGAGGTAATCGTGGCGAGACCAAGCAAGTACGAAACCCACGTTGCGCCACGGTTAGAAGAAATAAAAGACTGGTGTCGGAACGGGGCAACAGACAAAGAAATAGCCAAAAGATTAGGTATAAGTGAAGACAGTTTTTACAAGTACAAAAATGAGTTTTCCGAGTTTTCCGAGTCCCTAAAAGAAAATAAGGAAGTTGTGGACGGAAAAGTGGAAAATGCGCTACTTCAAAATGCGCTTAAAGGCAACATCCTTGCACAAATCTTTTGGCTGAAAAACAGGCGTTCAAAGCAGTGGCGCGAGAAGCCCGTACAAACTGAAGATGACCAAGAGAAAAAGCTGGATGAGCTTATTAATGCTTTAAACCGCAGAGGTGGCGAGAGTGAATAAGATGTTCAGCCCTAAGCAAGAGAAGGTTCTTGATAACGCTAACAAGCGCTGGAATATTCTTTACGGCGCAACGAGAAGCGGCAAAACGCACGTAAGCTATTTCATGGCGATAAAGCATATCAGGGAGCATTGGAACGACAGAGTATTATTTGCGGGCAAGACCTTAAATACGATAGACCGTAACGTGTTTGACCCGATGCGCGAGATATTCGGTTCGCGGTATATAAGCGACATAATCAATAAGCGTGAGATATACATATTCGGCAAGCGGTGTTACGTGGTCGGTGCTAACGACGATAGAGCAATTACGAAGATACAAGGCGCGGGCTTAGGCTATGCGTATTTAGACGAGCTTACGACGTTTCCCGAGAACTTCTTTCAGATGCTCAAATCGCGTTTGGACGAACCGGGCGCGTGCTGCGACGCGACGTGCAACCCAGAGAGTCCTTCGCATTTTGTAAAGGCGTTTATAGATAATCCCGAAGTGGAAGTATATGCGGAGCATTTCACAATCTATGACAATCCGTTTCTTGATAAAGATTTCGTAAGGGCTTTGGAGAATGAGTACCGCGGAACCGTATACTTCGATAAATGGATATTGGGCAAATGGGTAAAGGCCGAGGGGCTTGTATTTCCTTTGTTCAAGCGTGAACGGCATTTTCTTGCGCCTGATGAGTTCGCACAACGATACGGGCGAAATCGTATTCGCTACGTTATTTGGGGCGTAGACGGGGCAAACACCAACGACAGCACGGCGATAGAGCCACTTGCAATAATGGATACGGGGCAGGCGGTGCGGATAGAGCATTTCTATCACAACCCGAAAATAAACGGGCAGCTTTCAAACGAACAGCTTGTGCCGTATATACTTCGATACTTGGACGATTTAGAGCGCAAGTACAGGTTCAGGGAGAACGGAACGGAATTTTATATGCCGGTTGACTGTGCGGCTGCTGATTTGCAGCTTACGCTTGCGTATCATTTGCCGGACAAGTTCAACGTGAACAAATTTACAAAGAAAGACATAATGCAGACAACCGACGTTGTGAACAATGCGTTCTCGCGCTCGGCGGTCTGCATTCTTAATTTCGGTGGATATTACAACTATATCCGCGGAGAGTTTATAAAGGGCGACGACCAACTCGTAAAAGATTTGGAACTTATGGTTTGGGATAAGGATAACAAAAAGTACGACTCAAGCGTTCCAAATGACTGCGCGGATGCATTCAGATACGCTGTGTGCGCGTATTACGATAACCCGGATAATTTATGGGAAACGCCCGACGAGAACAGGAGGTATAACAATGGGTGAATACGATAATCACGAGTATGGCAATCGCTTCGCGCCGTGGCAAGGGCAATCAGCATTCAATACGTATTGGCAGTATTCGTACGTAAATCGTTCGGCTTACTACGCGAATATCCGCGGAGAATACAGAGAATATATGGTGCGCTGGGTGCAGAACTATCTGTGGTGGTACGACGGTTGGGTGCCGTACTTCCATAGCAATTCGCAAGGGATATTCTCAACGCGAATAGGAACCGCGCTTGTAAATGGTGCGGCTCGCAAGGTCGTTGGCGGCAGAATATTCTTCAAGAACAAAAATAAGGAAACTGCACAGAAGGGCGAGGACGGAAAGTTTAAAGTCAATAAAGCGCTCGCATATATAGCGTCCGACTGGTCGGATAAAGTCAATTTCGGGCGCGAGGTAAAGAAAGCAATTACTTTTGCGGCCGCTGCGGGTACTTCACTTTTGAAGCTCGATAAGCAAGAGGGAATACTCGTTCCCAAAGCGTTGCGGTTTGACAGCTTTTATCCGACAGTAGGCTTTAACGGTAAGCTTATAGACCTTTACTGTTTTATAAAGGACTTTACGCAACTTGCAGAGGTCGGACGCGGCGCACAAAGGTTCACAAACTTTTACGTGGTAGAGCACCGCTATTTCGGGAATTATGCTCAAGCCGACGGAAAGCTTCTGAAAAACGTTCCGCTCGTTAGGTACGAAATCAAGCGGTCCTACGGCTCGATTACAACGGGGCAGGATTATAGCGTAACGAGCGACGGAACAACAGTACAGGAATTGCCCAGAAAGGTGCGCAGAGAAGTCTGTAAGGCTTTTACCGGTATAGAGTTCGATAAGCCTATTTTGTTACCGTTCCGTGACAATCTCGGCGCTGAGCTTGTGAACTGGTCGGACTGCGTGTCTGCAATTCCCGAGCTTCCGTTCGGTGACAGTCTGCTCGTGAATATAATGCCGTATCTACAGTCTTACGATTATTACTGGTCGGCATTTAACACCGATATGTATATCGGACGAGGGCGCGTAATTTTGCCCAAGTATATGCAGTCTGCTCAAGCGAAGAAAGGCAACGATTATAACAGCGGTATTGATTCTATGTTGTTTACGCAAGTGCCTATGAAGGACGCGGACAAAGGACAGGCGCCCGTGCCGATTCAGTTTGATTTACGTTCGCAGTCATGGACGGAAATTCGCACTATGATTATTCAGAATATAGCTATCAACACGGGAATGAATCTTGCGACGATAGCTTCGTTCCTGAACGATAACACCTCTGCACGCACTGCCCGCGAGATATCCACCGAAGAGAGTGAAACGGCGTTGTTCGTCGAGGATAAGCGTGAGATAGTGGAGAAGCCTATAAACCGCATTTTGAAGCTTGTAACGCTATATAACGGCTTTACGGACGACGTTGTAGTGCGTTGGTCGGAGGCGGGGCTTACAAATATCTATGCAAGAACCGATATGCTCGCAACGGCGGTGCAGAACGGGCTTATAAGCAAGCAGACAGGCGCACAGATGTTTAAGCAGGACGATGACGAATATCAGCAGGCGGAAGAGTGGGAACGCATACAGAGCGAAAACGAAACACCCGCTGAAGGTTGGGAGTATGGAGGCGTAGATGATAGCGAACAGACCGCTGAACTTACAGGCGATAGCGTTGGAGGAAGCGGAAACCAAGATACGTCAAACGGTTAAATACGAATATTTTTCCGGAAGACCAAAATCTGAAATAGATTTAAAGATACGCAAGATTGTCTCCGCCGAACTTAAAAAAGTCAGCATACCCGAATTAAGCGCTGCCGCATCGAGTAGCTTGTGGAAGTTTTACAGCAAACAGTATATGGAGTTGCAACGCTCGTTCGAGCGGCAAACGCTTATCCTCTCGGCATTGTTCTTGCTTTTGGGTAAGCGCTTGAACGGTGATAAATTTACGCCCACGGAGGCAGAGAAGCGGCAGGCGCGTGAGTTTCTTGAAGAGAACGGTTACGACGGTTCGCGGCTTATGGGAGTGCCGTTACAAAGGTATTCACAAGAGTATATTTCTAAAAACGTAAAACCAGCACTTGACAGGCTTGCCAATCAGGAAGCGAAAGACCCCGATGACATTACCGGGCGGAATTCACTGCGCAACCGCGCGGAAATGGAAGTGCGGTATAACGAAAACCAAGGCTCTATAGAAGAATTGAAAGTACGCGGAGTAAAGCTCGTAATTGCGTCTGTACATGCAGACTGCTCAGAGCGTTGTCGGCGCTGGCAGGGCAGGGTTTATTCCTTGGACGGTTCTCGCGGAGTTACGGAAGACGGAAGAAGTTACGTGCCTTTAGAAGAAGCAACCGACGTCTATTATACGACGAAGATTGGCAAAACGTACAAAAACGGTTTGCTTGGCTTTAATTGCCGACATTACCTTGTTGAATATCGTGCAGGGTTTTATTTCCCGAATCCTAACCCCGTTGTGGAAAAACGCGAATACGAAATAACCGAAGAACAGCGCCGTATGGAGCGCGAAGTTCGGAAGTGGCGCGTAAGAGCTGTAGAGAGTAAAGGGCAGGATGACGAGGCATATAAGAAAGCTCGTCAAAAAGCTATTGAGTGGAATAAAGCTTATATCGAGTTTTCAAAGCGAAACGGCAGGGCTTATTACCCTTCGAGAACTAAAATTTTATAGTAAAAGGTCGGAGCGGTCGTCGCTCCGTTTTTTATGCCCGGCGGCAAGGCATTAAAATGGCCGCGCAAAAAACTTTTATTATCCGCTTTACTGAAACCGCGGTGCGTTAGTAGGAAAGCAAAACAAGGAAATTGAAAAGTTAAATTGCAACAACGTAACTATTCGCGAATAAACAAAAAAATTAAAAGGAGAAAGAAATGTTCAATTTCAAAAAGACGGCGGAAGACGTCCTGAAAATATTTAAGGACCTTTCCGAGGAAGAGAAGCCCAAAGTCCTGTCCGCTTTAAACCCTCTCGAAACTGAGGACGAGGCTCAAATTGACGAAGCCGAGGAGCATATCGAGGAGCGCGGAGAAGTGGACGGAACGAAAGACCAGACGGCTAAGGATATCGAAGACGAGAGTGTCGGCGAACAGGAGCACCTTGACGGTAACGAGGATACGCAGTCGGCAAAGGACCGCATAGACGAATCTGAAGGCGCGGAAGCGGCAGATGAGGCAAGCGACGAACCCGAAGTCAAGGATGACGGCGAAGACAGATATCAGGCGCTTACAGCAAGAATAGACGCACTCGAAGCGATGGTAAACGATATGCGTAAGGCGCAGGCGGACGCGGTTGAGGAAGAGCACGACCGAGACTTCGGTATGTCTCCCGGTATTCCCGAAGGCGGTCAGGAAGAAGACGACAGGTATAAACGCGTAATGCGCGGCTATGCCAAAAACAATTCAAATCAGTATTTATAAAAAGGAGAAATAAACAATCATGGCAAACTTATTTGCAGACATCAAAACACCCTATATAAACGCTTTAACTACTAAGCGTATCCTTTCCCCTGCGGTAAAGGAAAACATCTTTCAGGGAATATTCACCAAGCCCGACGAGGCGGTAACGGAAAAATATTCCGAGGATACCGACGCATCCGAAATCCAGGTGCTTCGTGTTAAGCCCAATCAGAACGACGCGCGTGAACTCGGCGCCGTGACCAACGGTAAATGGTTTAACGGTGAGGAAGCGGCAGAGCCGCAGACGGAAGCCTACGGTATTCGTATTATAACCACGATAGACCGCCCCATCGATATTCCTACCAACGCGCAGGATATGGTTTCCGTGGACTTGCTTTCTTCGGAAACTAAGAACCTTGCTGGACTTGTAAACCGCAATATCAACGCGGCAACTATTGCGGCAATGCTTGCTAAAAACTTCAATAACATTGCGGGTTTCGACCGCAGAGGCAGTGAAGCGGCAAGCTCTATTACTCCCGTTACCAAGAACTGGGTAACCGTTTCAAACGGCAAGTACACCGACGCCATTATCGACGCTGCAGCCCAGCTTGATAACGGAAACGAAGCGCAGAGTATTGACGCGTATCCCGACGACATGCGAGCCGTAATTATCCGTCCTACCATAAAGGCTTCCGTTCTCAAATCGATGACGGGCTTATACGGTGGCACCGCTGTATTCGACGTTCTCAAAAAGAGCGGCTTAGATACTGACGCCCGCCCCGAAATTGCGACAACCGGATATGTCGGCGAAATCGCAAATATGCCCGTTTACGTTGCGAGCGGCGTCGTTTGGTCGTTAGTCGAGAAATACCTCGGACTTGCGGCGGGTGCGCTCAATAACGTCGCGGGTATAGTCGTGTCGGCAGTCGGTACCGGTCGTGCGCTTGCGTTCAATTCCAAAATTAAGATAGTAGACGCGCAGAGCGGTCAGGGCTTGCGTATTCAGCCCAAGTATAGATTCGGCGTAGAGTGCTGGGACGCGCTTTCAGTCGTACCTATTTTCTCGGCGACATTCACCAACCCTGTTACGGCGGCAAGCAACGCGTTGTACGTATGCGGACCTGCTTCTCGTACGGCTGCCCCGGCAACTCAGAACGCGCAAACCACTACGCAGACGGCAAAAACCACTACGCAGACGAAAGAGACTGGCGAGACCAAGTAATTCAATAAGCTTTCACAGGGGTTTGAGCTTTATCAAGCCCCTTACCAATTAAATTTTACGGAGGTATATATGTTTGTCGAAAGTAAACATCCGAGAGCGGAAGACGGGAAGTTTACCGACGGAAATGGAGCAGGAAAAAGCTATCCGCAGAATGCGCGTTATTCGGAAATATTAGCTGAGAGCAAGAGTAAAAAAATGACGCCTGCAGAGAAGATAGCAAGCGTACATATTGATTTTGATAAGGATAATATTTTGCCGGAACTTAATGAAGAAGATTTGGCAAAGATTGGTAGCAAGGTAAATAGGCCCGTGCTTTTAAAGAAGGGAGTGATTGAGAGAAATACTAAAAGACACGGAGAAGTTATGGGTGATACGGAAGAGATATTAACGCAAGCACTTTACAGCCCAGCGGAAATATTCAAGGGAAATTCACAGAAGCCTTATTATACTTTTGTTAAACCTATGCGGATTTCAAAAAGGAATGGAAAAGACGAATATGGTATTGCCTTATTGGACGTCGATGCCTCAAAAGATAACTTTGAAATAGTGCATTGGCATTGGGTAAATGAAGAAAATCTTGACAGTTTGAGAAAATAAAAAAAAGTATTTGTGGAGGGGCTGCTATTTCCTCATCGAACTTAATCGGCAGTCGAAGCAGATTCTCTGCTGTTCACAAATACTTTATACTATTATTATACTCCAAAATTTAAAAAAGTCAACGTTTAAGGAGCAAATTTATGAATGATAAAACTTGCCGTCCGTATTCGGACGATTATTTATTTTACGACGAAAATACTAATCATTACGTTTTAACTGAAAAGGCGCTTATAGAGAACGTGGGCGTTAACCTTCGTGCGCGTATGGCGGAAACGGCTCTCGTCTCTCCCGATACGGCAATAAGAAGTTTTACACGTACCGTAAGCGATATGATTTATCAGTTTATCCACGAGCATAATGTGCATAACGAAAGGCAGGACTGCCTTATCGCAACCGTGCCGGAACTTCGCCCTATAATACAAAAGGCAATGGAATATCAGGCTGTGTACGTTTTAAACGTGGGTAATCTTTATTTGTCTATCAAGCCCGAAGAGCGGGCGGTCGCAATCGATTATCTTGCACAAAGCATACTTGGCAACACTGTGCCGAGCCTCGGGGTTTCAATACTTTATAGCGGGGTGATTTAATGCGTGATATCCTTGACTTAATGAACCCGAAGACGAGGTTTACCGCAACGGCAAGCTATTATGCAGAACCCGTTGACGGACCGTCTGACGGGGCGCAACAGTTTAATTACGAATATGTAAACCCTTATTCAAATACGTACAGACGGCTTTTTTCAAATATACAGGGCGTTGCGGGCGAGGTTGCAATACGCACTGACGACCAGCTTAAATTCGCCGTGAACGGTATTGTAATAACGCAGGATGGACATGCATTTAAAATTCTGCAGATAGAAAAGGATTATCAAGCTGCGAATAAGCAGGTTATGCGTATTCTCGGCACGCCAGTTTCTACCCAGTACGTTTTACGGCTTGTCGGCGAGGATAACCCTTGGGGGATAGTATGACCAGACAACAGGCGGTCAATATGGCCATATCAATCGTGGAAGAAATGCGGGATGAGTACGTTCCCCGCGATACTGACAACATGGCGTTTAATGCGTTGGAATATGAGATACTAAACGGAATACTTGCTATTAATATCAACCCTAAAATAGCACCCTACGTTCCGTACACAAACGAGCCGTGGCTTTCTCCAAAGTGGAACGGCAAGAAGAATCCCAACGAGGGATGGTGGGATAGTTTCGTCGCGGAGTTTACAAAAAGATTAGCAAATAAATTAAAAGGAGTAATAAAATGATAACATTAACACAACTTGCAAACCACTTCGAAGAAGGCTTAAACAACACGCTTAAGAATTCCGAAATACAGTTCAAAATTTGGGCGGATGCGGGAAAGTTTCAAAAACCGTTCCGCGATGGGAATAAGATTACAAATTATGTAAACGGTAATCTTAAAACTAGCACGTCCGCAAACGACGCCAACGACCTTGTAATGGGTGTAAACGGCTTGTCGTTAGAGTTTGCTATTGAAACACAAATGCCGCGTACAAACGGCAATCAGACGGCTGAGGAGCTTGCTAAAATCAAGGACGGACAATACCCGTATATTTCTTATATTACATCTGCTATTAACAAGTACTTTGAAACAGCACAGACTGTTCTTTTAAAGGATAATGAAGGTAAGGAATTTTCAATATCGTGGCTTGCAGGAACGGCAGTTACTGGTGATGTAGATATACGCCCCAATATCGGACAAAGTATTCTTTTTACCGTTTATATCGAAATTACATTTACCGCCGGCGGTGTGAGTTCAAAATCTGTGAAAGTCTATATAGACGATTCGTCCGTTCCTTTTAAAGCAATACGTCATGGGCGTTCGCCTATACTTGAACGTGACATATACGCCAGTAAGCTGATATCTAAAAATGTTGCGACTTCCACGGCATTCTCAATTGACGTTGAATTCCCCGCAAATAACACCGCAGAGGATAGAGCTACGAAAGCGTGTATTGATTATTTGTTGAGCGGAGAACCAAACGTGGCGCACTTCGTTAACGTGAAGTTCGGGGATGTACAGGAACAGTTGTATTTAATGACCTTAAACACTGTACAGACTGCCGTGCAAGGAATTTCTATTGCGGGTATAACCGCATCATTAATTGAGGTTACAGAGAATATTCTTGCGATAAATGTTCCTGACGGTTTCCAAGTCGGTAAGTTTATATTTAATACATCGGATGTACAAAGCCTTATTTTTACGGCGTCGAAAGATTGTCTTGCGTATGTTGCGGGGCAGGCTATAAAACTTTCAGGCGGCGTGTCGCAATTGGTTACATTTACATCTTCCGCAATGCAGTATGATTACGAAAATGATGCCTATGAACTTTATCTGATAACCAATAAAGCCGTGTCTATCTCGTCCGCATCTGCAACTTATGAAAACATTTTAACGGGGGCATAAAATGGCTGAAAATAGGCCGTACACGATTTACATAAATTTGAATTCATTACCGCAAGGAAGCGGCGCTATGGCTGAACAGGAGTCAAGTACCCTTGGCGGACTATTCGGCGAAAACGCAACTGAAGCGGATGCAATGAATGCTGCTAAGCATATTGTTTCATTTGCGACTATGGCGGCCACCGCTGACAGAATAGTATCTACCGCTATTAGTGAAGTAAGTATGAGAACAGGTGCAAACGAATATGAACAGCGCTTAGAAACGGGTTATTCTGCAGAAAAATCGATTATCGGAGCAGGCGCGGCTCTTGCCATAGGCGCAGCTACAGGAACGCTTCCCATAGTTGCATTGAGTATGGTTATGTCAAGCGTTAACAAGGCGTTAAACATTTCGCAAAAGGCTACACAACTCAATATGGCGCAATCCCTTGAAGATATTTCAATCAATATGCAGAATATCCGTGCGGGTACTTCCGGGCGGAGGAGTAACAATCAGTAAACGCCGCCTTCGCTGAACCTGTGTGGGTGTGAAAATTAAAACGTATGTTTAGACATTTTGAGATGGTTTATATAAATTATAAATCAAAAATTAATCTATAATTAATCTATTCCGGCAAAATAAATAGAAATTCGCCAAAATTTTCAAGCGATATTTATATAAAATATTGACTTTTCATTTTGAGTTGCGCTATAATTTATATGTAAATAAGATATACTAAGGATAATTCAATGGAAGGAAAGGACTCAGAAATCAAATCTTTGGGGTTTGATATATTGATAAGTGCAGTGTATTTCACTGCGCTATTATTATCTTTTCTTCTATTAAATTCAAATTCTGTAAGTGGTAATACTAGGGAAGTTTATGTAAGTTGTTTGGTTTTAGTATTGCCATGCGCACTTGATGGTTTCAAGGATGTTGTTTACACATTTAGTGGTAAAAAATCATTAGATATAATAAACATTATTATATCTTGTTTACTTGCAGTTGTTTCAGTTTTACTAATGGTGATGATTTGTACTGAGTGGAACGATGAATGTTGGGGAAATATAATTATTTACGGCAGTGCATTGAGCTTTGGTAAATATGCAGTAACCATTATATTTCTATTTGTGGAACTAATGAGGAAAAAATTTGGGAAGGATAAGAACAATGGATAGACTTTCAATTGCTATTATAGTTGCATTAAGTGTTATTGGCGTTAGTGTTATTGTTGGAGTTTTAAAGAATATATTGTTTCATAAAAAAGCTAACAGAGTAAAGAAGGATTCGGGTAAGGTTATAGACTTGCCTGTTGTGGAAACAGAAATTAGTTATAGCGGGCGGGTTGTTTTTGGTTCGGTGGCACTTAATGATATGTCAGTTAATATTACACCTTTTAAACGAGAGAGACCGTTCAGAAAGAGTCAAATCATGGTTAAAAGATGTGATGTCAGAAGCGGAAGGTACTACATGGTTCATAGAAAGAAGCGTGCTCTGAGTAGAGCCAATGAAACAGAAATTAAGAGTTACAACATAAAGAGTAAATATAATAAATATTATACTAATGAGGGGAAAGTAGCATAATGGAAAATAATGGTGACGCTTTACTAAGTGTTTTACAGCTTAAAAATTTATATTTTGAGAAAATAAATTTTACCAGAGATACTAATTTACCTAAAAAATTTCAAACTAAATTCAGTACTCAATTTAACGAAATATCTACAAGTGAAATAGTGGTTAAATTACACTGCAATATAACATCTGATACGAAGTTCATGTTAGATATTACACTTGTTGGGTGTTTTAAAAATAATGAAACGGACCCTACAAATAAGGAGCAAATAAATAAAACAAATACTATAAGCATTATGTTTCCTTATCTTAGGTCTGAAGTTTCGTTAGTTACTGCTCAGCCTAATTTCCCTACAATTGACTTGCCTGTTGTTAATATAAATGCTCTATTAGAGGAGCAAGGAGAGTTGGTTGGTAGTAGGGCGTAGAAATTTGAATTTTAAAGCACTAAGCATTAGCTTGGTGCTTTTTTGTACCCCCAACAAACAAAGCACCTGCCACGCGGCAAGTGCTTTTTTCGTGTAAGGAGCGAATATTGATAGCAGTTAATTATAGTTAATAAAACCAATAAATTTATTAAGGTCTAAATCTGCGTAAGTAAATGTAGGGGGGGCTTCGAGTTTATTGTAGTATAAAGTGTAGGCTAGATTTTCGCGCTTATTCATAATCTTATAAGTCCTTGATTCTTTATCAACATATTCATATGGCACAGGTAAAGAGCCGAAATAAGAAACAACATATTCTTTATATTCACTATTTTGCAATAACTCTTGTAAAGTATGGCACTTATAAGTTGTGAAATCTGCTGTGGAAACAGTCAAGGTTGGGAAATAGTAATTAACAGCAGAAATATCATAAGTTACTGTAAGTTCAGGATAATAGTTTGAGTCTATTTCACCCCAAAGAATATCGCCTTCTTCAATTTCATAATATCTTTCCGTGATGGATAATGATTTAATAATTCCACCACAATTTTTGGTTAGGTCGTATGAATAAGTATCACAACCGACAAACGATATAGCTAAACAAATACAAAGAGCTAACGCCAAAATCGTTTTGCATATATTTTTCATAGTTTAACCTCTTTATAATAGTATAAAACACTTTGCATTTTATTGCAACAAAAAATAATTAAAAGGAGACCATATATGGCTATCAAAAATTCCGTCGCCGTTTATATTGACGGAGTAAACCTAACATCAAACACTGTTTTGCCTTTAAAAATCGCCAATTTTTTGGATGAGCGTTTGGACGAGTGCCAGCTGTCGTTACGCGGTGTCAAAAAAGAGCATTTTGCCCCGCTCACACCTGTTGAAGTAGTAGTTAACAATGAACTCTATTGGGGTAATAAAAGTGCAAACGGCAAGACAAAAGAAAAAATAAGCCGTTTCATTATTGCTAACGATTCCGCATCCGAAATGCAGATAGGTAGGGGATTATATAACCACGACTTATATTTAATAGAAGTCACGAAAGTGGCGGAATGTTTTGTTGTTGATACAATAACTTTCACCAACGATTTGGGGCGTATTTATGCCGCGGAAAGCGATGCCATGCCAGACGTTCGCTTTAACAATATGCTCACCTCCGCAAACGTAACGGAAGGAACGAGCAACGGATATAAAATCAAATCAGGCGTAAGTGCCGGGGATGTTTACATTCCTTCCTTCGGTCAGTTAAATACGTTCCGTTGGGTTATTGACAATAATGATACTGGAGGCGGAGGTACTTCTATCAGTTATGACGTGCCAAACAGAATATTTGTCTATAAATCATCTGATTACAAAGTACGCAGTGATTATGTGGCTGACAGTATTTTGGAACCGTCAGGGACTATTATAGCGAAAGGAACAAACGGCGATATAAGGGGCGGCTCTTTAAACGGTATAACAGTAAATTTGGATGCAGGCTCGTATGTAGTTGAATATACCTATCTTTTACAAGAAGTTACAATATTAAGGGCTTCTGACGGAACAATGGCTCCAGGATATCCGAAGATTGACAATATCCGCGCATACTGCTGCACCTATTACTTCACCGTTGTCGAAAACAAATTGCCTTTAAAAGAGTGGACGATAACCGACGTTATAGAGCGAACGCTTGACTTGGCAGAGCCGTTAAGGAAAGGCGAAAAACCGCGCTTTAAGCTCAACGCAGTACAGGCGGATTTGTTTGACAAGATACTCAGTCCGCAGCTTTCTTTCACGAAACAAACGCTTAGAGAATGTTTACAAGAAATCGGTAAGGTTATTCATGGAGAACCGCGCATTACACCTAATAATGAAATTCTTACTAAGATAGAAACAAAGACGTTTACTAACGGCAGGGCGGCTATCGGCAATATCCCGCCGAAAGAATATGACTTGAATGCTACTTATAAAGTATTCACTTCAAAGGGAACAAAGACGGCAACTATTATAAGCGTATCCCAAAGCCCGTACCCGCCGATGTATTATTTGCGTTTAACGGATAATAGCAATTATAGCGGTCAGGGTACTGTATACAGTACAAGTATTACAGAGTATTATTACGAAGTTAGCTATGATATGTATGCCAGTCAGGAGCGGAGCAGGATTTATTCCGTTCCGTATATCAAGAAAGATGTTTCTCAAGTTATAGACAACTATGCCACCTATTTAGACAGTAATGCCGAAAATCTAGTAAATCAAATCGACAAGTTCAGCGGAGTAATTGTTGAACCTTACAGAGACGGGGCAAAGTCTTTAAGAACGGAAAACCTTTACGTCCGAATCGAAGACGGCAATATGCTTATTCCTACGCAATACCCAGTTTACACGGTGGACAAGCTTGAATATGTATATACTTACGGCAGGGCATTAAAATCGATTGATATAACAGCGTGGCTTTTTGAGAAATCTGTATATGATACTCAACTGTCAAGTTATTCAGAGCGCTATCCTTTTTCAAAGGCTTACGGCATTTATTATTCGCAGGGTGAGAAGAATATTTGCGGACTTAATTTTAAAGTGGATGCGGCGGTGTTTGCAGATTTTAAAAATTACTCAATCACGAATATTCTTCGTGATGCAGCTAAAACCTCTACAGGATTTAATTCGGATTATCCTAAAATGGCGTTTCGCATAACGTATACGCCGTTTTATAATGTACGTGTGGCGCAGACGAAACCAAATTACAGGGAATTTAAACGCCCCGCTGGGCTGATATACAATCAGGCATCTAACGTCATAGAAAGCCGTTATTACGGTGAGAATTTAAAGGGCGCGATAGCTCGTATAGGGAATGTGGAAAAATCATTGACATATCTTTTGTATGATATTCAGCAAATACCGAAGGCTGGGCAGATGTTTGATAATGACTACTACGTTTCCGTGGTTAAAACCGAGATTTTGCCCACCGTTATTAAATGCACGATAGGGCTTTCAAAAGACTTCAACAGGCTGTCGGCGTATATCGGCATAAACTCCGAAAGGAGATACTCCGAAATATCGCAAAATCAAGCTGTAGAGCGCAATACGCTTTACCGCGAGTATATTGTCATAGGAGCGCAAGAAACGCCCGACGACGGCTGTTTAATAGGTAATAAATTACTTGCAATGATAGCAGATACTTTCACGCAGAACGGCAGTTATAGCCCTTTATCGAACGTATGTGCTTGGGGTACCTCTTATCAAGGCACTGACGTTGCGAACGGCGTTGCCATAAACCTGCCCGTTATTTCTTCGGCGTACGGCAACTCGATTTCTTTTTCATGGCGGTATGCTGATAACTATTCTGCAGGTGACATATCGGTATTTGAAGCTAATGCCTTTACAGACCCGAAAGAGGTGTCGGGTTATTTCCAAAACAGTCAGCCTTACACAGACTACTACGGGAGATTATACTATTATAAATTTGATTTGCAGATGCAAGGACCGCCGCTCAATGTCAGCAATATAAATGAGCTTCCCTTAGACTTGCCGAAGGGTACAAAACCTACTATTTCAAGTGGTTATGTTTCAACAGTCGGACAACAGCCGTTGATAATGCGAAAGGACAATAGAGAGGCTTTGCAGGTTAATTTCCAAATAGACTTCGTAACAAATCTTGAAAACTTTATTATTGGTTCTGCGCTTGCATCATACTGCCCTGCAGTGCGCGGAAGCGGCAACTTGAATGATAAAGATAATCCATTAACCGCAAGGCTGTACGTTTTTGATACTGACCTTAATAAATTTACGGACCACGTCGAAGCTTTTGAAAATGTGGACCTTTCCAAGATGCAAAGTGCAGAAGTAAGCGTGAACGTTAGTAAAGGCTATTTCACGGTTAGCGCCGGCGTATTCCCCACTACGGAAAGCGGAGCGACGAATGGCAAGTCGTGGGCTATAATAACGGCGCAGCACTCTATTACGAAAGAAGTAGAAAACGAAAAGGGTGATATATCAACTCAAACAAAATTCTACGGCGGCGATTTGCTGATAGGCAGGAATCAGGAAGTAACGGCGGGACGAAGGTTCACGCCGATTTATTTTACCCTAAAAAGGGAAATCTTTGACAAAACGGTATGGAAGGATAGGAGGTAATCATGAACGAAGAATTACAAAAAACACTGTACGCTTTAAGCGGTGTGCTTATGGCGAACGAACAGCGCGAAGCGGAAGCGGTTGAGGGGTATAACCAACAGCTCAAGCTCATTGCGGAAGCGAGAGATAGACTCGAAGGCTCGGAGGATAGTTCCGGGCTTTCTTCATTTCTCGATACGCTTGAAACCGCGACGAAAGAAAAGATTTCGGACGAGCTGAACCACGGGCAGTCGCTTTACGTGGAATACGTGCAGATGACGGGTATTCAGCCCGCAAAGGAGTGAATTTATGATTTTTTTTGTAGGAAATGACGGCACTGTAATCAGTTCAGTACCGTCGCCGGTTTATCAGGGTTCGGCGGGAGCAAACAATATTTATTTGGTCGCTCCGTTCGCTGTTAATTTGCAGGTGACCGTTGCGTTCAAATTACCTAACGGTTTATGGACGGAACGTTATCCTATGACGCAGGTGAACGAGATAACTGAAGTTGTCAATAAGCAGACAGGGAAGTCTTATGTTGGGTGGCAGTTCTCGTTACCGAACGAAATAACACGGTACTACGGCACGGTAACGGTTCAATTCTTTTTCTATACCGGGCACGGGGCTATAATTACAGCCTCAAGTGCGACGACATTTACCGTCGGTTGCGGCGTACCAGAAATATTGCCCGACGCGCCGGGCAAAGATGTGTACGAGATAATTCTTGACAATTTGACTGTGTTACAGCAACAGCTCGATAACGGGGCTTTCCCCGCGAGGTCTATTTATGCGTGGAATCCGACCTATTCTTACGGCGCAAATGAAATTACTTATTATCCCGACGTCGGAACGTTCGGTGCGTTCGTTAAATCAATCACGACGGACAACCTTAATAACCCGCCTTATAACGCGGCGGGTGTGTTGGATTCGGAGCATTGGGAGGTCGTGCTTGACTTCAATACTCTGAACAAGGCGATAGTAATTTGGGGCTATAATCAAGCAGTTGATATATCAGATTTAGATTGGGAGGTAAAACAATAATGTCAACTTTTAAACCGATAGCAATTAATAAAGAGGGCGTAGTGCTTCCTTACAAAGAGGGGCAATACATAGTGGCGACAAAGCCGTTTACCGACGGTGTTACGACCTATCCAGACGGTGTGTATGTTGATACCCCTGATGGGCGCTACAGGGCTACTAAGCAAGGTCCACAGGGTGAAACAGGACCTCAAGGACCTGAAGGCCCGCAGGGCGCAACAGGACCGCAGGGACCTAAGGGCGCGCAGGGCGTGCCTGGGATATCGCCTACAGTTGAAGTCGTGCACATGGACACTCTTGCGGCGGGCGAGAATGCAACCGTAGAGAATATTGGAACTCTTCAGGACGTCAAGCTTGTTATTGGCATACCGCAGGGTGCGCAAGGCGAGCAAGGTGCTCAGGGCGCCATAGGGCCTCAAGGCGAGCAAGGTATTCAAGGACCGCAGGGACTAGACGGCTTGCAGGGACCTCAAGGTGTTCAAGGACCTAAAGGTGATACGGGTGCACGAGGCGAGCAAGGAGAGACAGGACCGCAAGGCGCAACGGGTCTTCAAGGTCCTCAAGGCGTTCAAGGTCCAAAAGGCGAACAGGGGGAACAAGGTCCTCAGGGACTTCAGGGACCCAAAGGAGATAAGGGCGAGCAAGGACTTAAAGGAGAGCAGGGCGAACAAGGTATTCAGGGCCCGCAGGGTGAAAAAGGAATACAAGGTCCTCAAGGAATACAAGGCCCGCAGGGTATCAGAGGCGAACAAGGACCTGCCGGCAAAAACGGTAATTCGTTCAAGATTACCAATCAGGTGGACAGCGTAGACCAGCTTCCTGCTCCGTCGTCTGCATATTTGGACGACGCTTTTTACGTGGGCACGGAAGCGCCGCGTGATGTCTATGCGTGTGTGGAATATAAAGGCGTATTAAGCTGGCAAAATCAAGGACCTATTCAAGGGCCGAAAGGTGAGCAGGGCGAGCAAGGAATACAAGGTCCTCAAGGTGAACAAGGAATACAGGGTCCTCAAGGTGAACAAGGCTTGCAAGGTCCGCGTGGATTGCAGGGCCCCCAAGGTGAACAGGGTGAACAAGGTATACAAGGTCCAAAAGGTGAGCAGGGCGCAACGGGTCCACAGGGCGAACAGGGCGTTCAAGGAAAGACCGGACCACAGGGAGCAACAGGACCTCAAGGCCCGAAAGGTGACAAAGGCGATACTGGTGATACTGGACCTCAGGGACCGCAAGGTAAACAAGGTATTCAAGGACAGACTGGACCTCAGGGAGCTACAGGGCCTCAAGGACCTACAGGCGCAACTGGTCCAACAGGACCGCAAGGACCTAAGGGCGACCCTGGAGCAGAAGGTTTAGGAATATTCAGGTCAAGTACTCAAACCGCTACGAACACGACCTCAATAACAATATCGTCAATTACAGTTCCCACTGGCAGGTCTTTAAAAGTAGGTGACCTTATAATCGCGAATACAACTTATTCATATCTTTATAGGGTTACTGCTGTAGGTTCTACGTCTGTTACAGTTACGTATCTTGCGTCAATGCGTGGTGCAACAGGTCCTCAGGGACCGTCTGCTATATATATGCACAACATACATTTAAGGTGTGGTAAAAATAATGGCACTTGTGGACTATATTTCACATTATATACGACAACAGCAACTCAATATACAATAGATACATTTAAATCAAAATATTTAAATCAAAATATTATTTGTAATGGATATATATATTATCCAAATTCAATCCAAGAGCCGATATTTGTATTAGTTGAGTCTGATTTATTAACTGTTAACTATAACGATCGCGATGATAATGACTTCTTATTAGAAGACTCTTATCCTTATTCAGCTGTTACAATATTTAACGATAAGGTTGTAACAGTTTAAAATTAAGTCCATATCTTTAATATCTAACGCAGTTATACTTATAAATAATTAAGATAAAGAACTTGTGATTAGACTAAAAGACTTAATTAGGAGAATATTATGAAAATCATAAAACTTAAATCAAACGGCTTAGGGCGGTACGACGACGTATCGCCCTTTATAATTGCCGATAACGCATTGACCGTCAAAATAGATTTGCCGCCCTATAACGGTGAGTTCTATTTCGTGGCGGAGAACAACGGCAACAAATTGAAACTCACAATCCCTCAAAGCGGGGAGATAGCTCTTGGCGGTCTTTCGGCGGGCGAGCTTAATGCAGAGGTCAAGCATTACCTCAAAGGCGAACTTATCAAGGTTTACAAGGTTGAGCCGCTACTGTTAATGGAATTAGACGGAACCCTATCCGCAATGCCCGAAATCGAGGCGCTACGCCACGATAGGGAAGAAATCAAACAGTCTTTCAGCGAATACAAACAAAGGACTGCGGAGCGGAAGAAAGCGCTTAACGAACGCGTGGAGAAGCTTGAAAAACTCGTCTGCGCACTGCTTGCGTTCGCCTACGACGACTATAAGGAAAACGTATATCTCGGCGGCGGGACGGTGCAGGACTTCGTAAGCAAATACGGCTTCGAGCTTAACAACGAACAAATAAAATTTTTAGAAGGAGAAGAAGATGAACAAGATTAAAAAATTATTTATCGTCGCGCTTGCGGTGATATTATTTGCGTTTTTATGCGTGGGGACGGCATTGCCCGTCTTCGCTGCCACGGACGAAAGCGGCTTGACTAACAGTACGGAAATATCGGGAGAGGTCGAAGCGCCCGAAGTTGGCGAACTCATAACCGACGATGAGCAAAAGCCGTCTACCGATGAAACGGAAGCCCCGCCTACCGAGGAAACCGACGGGCTGAAAGATATCGTAGCAAACTTTATCGAGTATCTGAAAAAGCAGTACGGCGAGGACTACGAGTATTACTATAATCAGATAATAGAGAACTGGGGAAGCGTTGAAGCGTATCTTCTTGCTTTTGGCGGTAAACTCCCGGACGAATATAAAACTGGTTGGGATAAATTTGTTGCCTGGCTTGGTGAGTATTCCGTTATTTGGGCGCCTGTGCTTGCAGTCGGTATAGTCGTAGCGGTTGCAATACTCGGGAAGAAGCAATTTGAAAAAATTGTTGAAAAGATTGTCACTAAGATGATAACTCCCATAGTAAAGGAACTCAATTTGCAGTCCAAAGCGCAGGCGGCCACGATACAAGGGCAGAAAGCATTACTTGGTAATAATCCGAAATTTGCGACAACTGTAACGGAGCTTGAAATAAGCGAAAGGGAGCTGAAAGGTAATGAGTAAGTACAAAACTTATAAAAAGGAAAAGCGGCTGTATTTTGCGTTGTCCGTTGCCTTTTACTTCGTTCCGTTCGTTATAACGGCGGCGTGCCTGTTGCCGTTTATTAAGGCGGCAGATGGCTTTAAATTCGCCGTAGGCTTGGGGGTTGTAGTAGTAAACGCAATCCCCTTTCTTACGGGCGTGTTTAAGTGGTTTTTCTCGCACTTCCCTATGCTTAACGTGGTCGCACTGTTATTCCTTACGTTTGAAGCATTTTTCCGAATGGACGTGTTCAGGAACTATGCGGACTTGTTTTTGTGGATAGAGCTTGCGGCGGCGCTCGGCAGTATTATGTCTTGCGTGTTCTGGGCGCTTTATCTTAAATACGCAAGTTATAGCCGCACAATGAAAGCAACGCTCGGTAGCGGTGCGTTCGTATTAAAGGAGGAAAAGGGCAATGCCGATTAATGAAAACGATTTTAAGCACGATTATAACGAGAAAATTATTCAGCCGGCAATGCGCAAATTAAAGGAGCGGAGCTTTGGCGACTATCTCGATATTTCCATTGTCGTAATGGTTATCGGGCTATTCGTAGCCATCGTGTTTACGTTCCTCGTCGACTTTGTTTTCGATACGACAATCGATTGGAAAGAAATCAGCGTAAACACGGTTATAATTTCCGTCTGCACGATTGCTATATATCTGCTGTTACGAACCTATGCAATGCGTAAGGGCAGGAAAACGAAAGCGTGGATAGAAGCGTCGGAACGGTTAAATTCCAAAGGCAAGGAAATGATTGAATCCGACAGCGCACAGTATATAGTAGCGTATTGCCGGGACTGGGAAGAAGAGCGGCTGAACAATGATATAGAGGACGCGCTAAGTCCTGTCGGAATAAAGCTGAAAGATTATAAAGAGAAGTATGCGAAGCTGACGAAAAAGGAACTTTCAAATGCATCCGAATTAACCAAGTATCAGCGCAAGGTTGTTGCCGGTGCTAAAAGGATAAGACGGCTTAAATTTGACGAGCGGTATTTTTGCGTTAATTCAAGCGGTTATAGAAGGCACCGTTCGCCGAGTAGCGGCTTGACAAGCAAACAGATGAACCGATTAGCTACGGGGCGCATAATCCTCACTACGGTCCTTATTTCGCTTGTAACGGCTTCTCTGTTACGCGATATAATAATAGACTTCTCGTGGGCTTCTATTATGAAGTGCGTTATCAAAATAGCTATAATAATCTTTTTTGGCGTAATAGGTATGGTCAGCGGATACAGCTTTGCCGCTGTCCGGGAAACGGCCGAAATGAACGAAAAAGCCGACGAAATAGAAATTTTCCTTAAATGGTGCAAAAATCAAAATCAAATTTAATAAAAATATAAAAGGCGGTGAAATAAAATCTTCACCGCCTTTTTTTGTTGCCCTTAAATAGAAATTTAGGTAAATTTTGAGTTCGGTATCAATAGAGGTATCAATAGAACGCAAAAGCAAACAAAATTACACAAAACAAGACCAAACTTTGTAAATTTCCAAAAAATTTGAAAAAGATAGAAAAATAGCCCGAAATCGTCAAAAAACAACGATTTTGGGCTATTTTTGGCGCGGAAGGCGAGATTTGAACTCGCGCTGCAGTTTCCCGCACTACTCCCTTAGCAGGGGAGCCCCTTGAGCCACTTGGGTACTTCCGCATTTAATCCCGACTAAGGCTCGGCGTCGGGCAATTTCTTGTATTATAAAAGCTAAATTAATATATCATATATTTATCAATTTGTCAAAACATTATTTCTATTTTTTACAATTTAGCTACAATAATTTTTCATCGCCGCTTGCAAAATATAAAAAGTCGTGATAAAATTATTTATGATATAGGAGAGAAAATTATGAGGATAGTATTTTTCGGCGACTCGATAACCGACTGCGAGCGCGACAGAAACGATATAAATTCATTAGGCAACGGCTACGTAAAAATTCTTGCGGACAAGCTTCGTCCCATTTATCCCGATACTGATATAGAGCTTATAAATAAAGGCGTTTCCGGCAACGAGATATCAGACCTTTTGGCGCGCGTTGACGAGGACGTAATAGCCCTTAAACCCGACGCGGTCGTCATAATGATAGGTATAAACAATACCATTCACGACTTCACGTCCGATAAAAAGCTGGATTTAAAACAGCTTGAAAGCGACTTGAAGGAGCTTTTGAAAAAGCTTAAAAAGGAAGGGATAGTGGTAATTTTCCTTGAACCGTTCCTTTTGCCCGCACCCGATAAATTGCGTATGCGCAAGCTTTTCAACGAAGAGCTTGCAGTCATAAACAAGGTTGGCTTGAAATATGCGGACGAGTTCGTCGCCTACGACGAAATGTTCACAGGGCTTACGATAACTATACCGTACACCGAGTATTCGTTGGACGGCGTTCATCCCACGCACCGCGGCTCCCGCCTTATTGCCGACCAAGCTATTAAGGCTATAAGAAAGCATTTACTTTAATATTTAAACTCGCATAAATTAAAAGCCCGTCGACTTTTTAAACAAAGTCGGCGGGCTGTATTTTTATCATTCTAAATCTTCTGGTTCGTATCCCCAAACTACCGTGTATTCATAAGGGTTCCACCAATCATCCCAACCGCTCGGCTGTTCGGTTGCTACGCAATAAATAGTAGTAAGTGGAGAATACGTAACACATGCCATTTCACCGATGGAAACAACGCTGTTTGGTATGACTATACTTGTAACACTGTAACAATTTAAGAACGCATAATCACCGATAGAAACAACGCCTTCGGGAATTATAATACTTGTCAGTCCGCCGCAGTTTTCGAATGCATAATTGCCGATTGACTTAACGCTATCAACAATCGTTACGTTTTTAAGTGAGCCACAATCTTTAAACGCATTATCGGCAATTAATAATGTGTCTTGTTTTAACGAGTATTCGCCCGATAAAGACGTTTTTGCGCTTATCAGATAGTTACCTACGTATAAAACGTCGTCTTCCCAATTTTCCTGTTCGTTAAAATATGCGGTATTATTGAACACGTATGCGCCGATATACGTAACGCTGTTTGGAATATCTATACTTGCAAGTGAAGTGCAACCCCTAAATGCAGAATCGCCGATAGACTTTACGCCGTCGGATAAGGTTACGTTTGCAAGCGAAGAGCAGCCACTGAACGCGCTATTGCCGATAGATGTAACGCCGTCGGGTATAGTTACGCTTGTAAGTGAGGTGCAACTGTAGAACGCATTACTGCCGATAGAAATAATGCCGTCGGGTATAGTTATGCTTGTAAGTGAATAGCAGTGGGAGAAAGTATATTCTGCTATATTTAAAACGGGCTTTTTGTTGTAAGTTGTGGGGATTATAACGTCGGTGTCGGAAATATTGCCTAAACCAACAACGGAATAACCTATAATTTCTCCGTTTTCTTTAACCGCTTGATACTGTAAATTTTCATTAGGAACTTTAAGCCATTCAAGGAAATCGGCTTCGCTGCCTGTGTGTCCGTTTTCAAGCCAAATCTCGTACGCGCTTTTTCCGTCTGCGCCGTTAGTACCGTTTGAGCCGTCGTTACCGTCTTTGCCGTTCGCGCCGTCGTTTCCGTCAGCTCCGTCTTTGCCTTTAAGCCATTCGAGGAAGTCGGTCTGTCTGCCTGTGTGTCCGTTGTCTAGCCAAATCTCGTAAGCGCTTTTACCGTCAATGCCGTCTGTACCGTTTGAACCGTCGGTGCCATTCGTGCCGTCGG
>JAIDRY010000168.1:9852-13994 GCA_029061465.1 Clostridia bacterium | reverse complement strand
CTGTACTACGACGGGCTTGACCGAGGGAAAACATTGTTCTGTTTGTCATACAGTATTAAAGGAACAGAAGATAATCCCTATTACGCATAATTATCAGGATGGAGCATGCACTATATGCGGTGCTTTGAAGCCGACAGAAGGATTGAAATATACCGTTACTCCTTATTATGATTATGCAACAGTCAGCGGAATAGGAACGGCAACCGCAACGGATATTGTTATCGCAAAAGAATATAACGGAAAACCGGTTACCACAATCGACTCTTCTGCATTTAAAGATTGTAAAAACCTAACAAGCGTAATAGTTCCCGACAGCGTTACAAATATCGGCTCCTATGCATTTCAGGGTTGCTCAAATTTGGCAAGTATAGAAATCCCCGACAGCGTTACAAGTATAGGCACCTCTGCATTCTATGGTTGCAGCAATTTAAATAGCATAGAAATTAACGGTATCAAGATAATCTATACCTATGTGTTCTACGGCTGCAGCAAGTTAAATAGTATAAGAATTCCCGACGGCGTTACATATATCGGCAGCTATGCGTTCGGCAACTGCACAAGCTTGACTAATGTGACCATTCCGGATAGTGTAAATTATATTGATTCAGGTATATTCTCCGGTTGTAGCAATATGGTAAGTATCACTGTTCCGCGGGTCGGCAAAGCAGAGGACGACACGGCTAATAATTATCTCGGATATTTCTTCGGCGCATCCAGATACAATAATAACAGTAAGCAAGTACCTTCTACTTTAAAATCTGTTACAATCACCAAAGAAGACAGCATCAAAAATTATACGTTCTATGAATGCGTAAGTTTGACCAGCATAAATCTTCCCGACAGCGTTACAAGTATAGGCACCTCTGCATTCTATGGTTGCAGCAATTTAAATAGCATAGAAATTCCAGACACCGTCACAACAATCGGAGCGAATGCGTTAACGGGTTGCACCGGTTTGACAAGTCTCACAATCCCGTTTGTCGGCGCAACAAAGGACGGTACAACAAATACTTATATCGGATATTTATTCGGGGCAAGCAAGTATTCTGATAATGAAACAAGCGTTCCTGCAACTTTGGAAACGGTAGTTATTTCGGGCGGCGGCGAAGTTCCCGAATACTCATTCTACAAATGCAACAACTTGAAAAGCGTAACATTCGGCAGCGGCGTTACTGATATCGGAACTTGCGCGTTCCGTTACTGTGCAAACCTGACAGACGTAATCATTGGCGACAACGTTGAGATTATAGGCGACGCTGCGTTCGGCGAATGTGACAGTCTGGCAAGAGTAACTATTGGCAATAGCGTTAAAGACATAGGTGCGGCTGCGTTCCAGTGGTGCGATAACATTGAACTCGTTACTTATACGGGCGACTTAAAATCGTGGCTTCAAATAACCGGTATCATCTGTATTATGCAGGAGGGTACGTCAAAACAGGTAGTTATAGACGGTCAGAAATTAGAGGGAGAATTAAAAATTCCGGAAGGTGTTAGTTTAATCCTTAGCGCGGCGTTCTATGGTTGCACGGGTTTGACCGGTGTGGAAATTCCGGACAGTGTTACGAGTATAGGCAATTATGCGTTTTATGGTTGCACGGGTCTTATCGGTGTAGAGATTTCTGACAGTGTTACAAGTATAGGCAATTATGCGTTTTATGGTTGCAGTAATTTAAATAATATAGAAATACCTGACGGCGTTACAAGTATCGGCACCTATGCGTTCTACGACTGCACAAGTTTGACTGGCATAAATATTCCTGTCGGTGTTACGGGTATCGGTGAGTATACGTTCTATGGTTGCAACAATTTGAACAGTATAGATATTCCCGACACTGTTACAACAATCGGAAAAAATGTGTTGACGGGCTGTAACAAGCTGAAAAGTATCACAATTCCGTTTATCGGCGCAACAAAGAACAGCACAACAAATGCTTATTTCGGATATTTATTCGGCGGAAACAAGTATTCTGATAATAGTAGTAAAGTTCCTAACGGGTTAACAACGGTAAAAATAACCGGAGGAGACAGCATCTATAATCAGGCGTTCTACGGTTGCAGTCAGTTAACAAGCATAGAAATTCCCGACAGCGTTACGAGTATAGGTCAACAAGCGTTCGCCAATTGTAGCAGTTTACCCGAAATTTCAATCAGCAGTAATGTAACAAGTATCGGTAGTTCTGCATTTAACAGTTGCATCGCACTGACAAGCATAACAATTCCCGACAGTGTTACAACTGTGGGGTCCAACGCATTCTACAATTGCCCTATTGAAACTGCGGTCATACCTATGGGCGCTCTGTCGGCGATAAGCAGTGCTAATCAAAACTTTAATAAAAAACTGAAAAATGTTATTATAACCAGCGGAACAATTATCGGTGAGAGTGCTTTCTCGGGATACACGGTTCTTGAAAGCGTAACAATCCTCGCGGAAATAACTTCTATCGGGAATAATGCATTCTTCGGTTGTAGCAAACTTACAAGCTTGATTATTCCCAATAGTGTTACAAGTATAGGAGAAACCGTGTTCTGGGGTTGTACGGAGCTTACCGTTTATTATGACGGTACTGCGGAAGATTGGAATACCGTTGTAGCTAACAGTGCCAACAATGCATTACAAATTTCTAACAGCTCCTCGGGTAAGACGTACCTTTCGGATAGCGCGATTTACTACTATTCCGAAGAGAAACCGACAACAGACGGTAACTTCTGGCATTACGTTGACGAAGAAGTAGTCGTCTGGACCAATGAAAATTAAAATGACTCTATCATAAAACCAACCCCGCTTGCAGTGCAAGCGGGGTTTTCCGTAAATTTACATTTTTGGGAATATTTGTAAATAGCGGTTGATTTTTGGTATTATATCTGTTATACTTATTTGGATATAATTATTATCGGGGGAGTATATGAAACCTAAGTATAAGAGGGTGCTCATAAAGCTTTCGGGCGAGGCGCTTGCGGGCGCACAGGGGCACGGGCTTGACGAAAACGTTATTTCCGAAGTAGTCGGGCAGATAAAAGCCATTCACGATATGGGCGTGGAAATTGCGCTGGTTATAGGCGGCGGCAACTTCTGGCGCGGACGCCAGGGCAAGCAGATGGACAGAACCACCGCCGACCATATGGGTATGCTTGCAACGGTTATGAATTCCCTTGCAATGATGGACGCGCTCGAACAGCGCGGACTTCCCACCCGCGTTCAGACGGCGCTTATAATGACGTCTGTTGCCGAGCCCTATATTTTAAGAAAGGCTTTGCATCATTTCGAAAAGGGCAGGGTGGTTATTATCGCCTGCGGCACGGGCAATCCCTATTGCTCGACGGACACCGCCGCGGCGCAGCGCGCCTGCGAAATTCAAGCCGACCTTCTCTTGATGGCAAAGAATATAGACGGCATTTATGACAGCGACCCCAAGCTCAATCCCAATGCAAAAAAATACGAGCATATCAAATATATAGATATAATCAACAACGGCATAAAAGCTATGGATACCACCGCCGCAACCATGTGTATGGAAAACGACATTCCCGCGCTTGCCTTCGGGCTTGACGAAAAGGATTCGATAATAAAGGCGGTCTGCGGCGTGCATATGGGCACGATGATAGATAACAAATAATTCACGGAGAGGTGATTAAAATGATAGATAACGAACAGGTTGAAGAAATACTGCTTATTTTGGACGACAAGCTTTCCAAGACGGTCAGCGTCTTGAAGGAAGAATTTACCGCCGTCCGCGCGGGCAGAGCTAATCCCCACATTTTAGATAAAGTTATGGTCGACTATTACGGCGCGCCTACGCCCGTAACGCAGACCTCGAATATCTCCGTGCAGGAAGGCAGATGCCTCGTCATTTCCCCGTGGGACGTGTCCCTTTTGAAGGGAATTGAAAAGGCTATTCAGCAATCGAATATCGGTATTACCCCGACCAACGACGGTAAGGTAATCCGCCTTGCTTTCCCCCAGCTTACCGAGGAGAGAAGAAAAGAGCTTTCCAAGCAAGTCCGTAAAATGGGCGAGGACGCAAAGGTAGCTGAAAGGAATATTCGCCGCGACGCTTTGGAACAGCTTAAAAAGCTTAAAAACGATAAAACCCTTTCGGAGGACGAATATGCTTCCTGCGAGAAGGACGTTGAAAAAGCCGTAT
>JAIDRY010000168.1:0-9842 GCA_029061465.1 Clostridia bacterium | reverse complement strand
CGCAAAGGAAAAGGAGATTTTGACCGTTTAATGGAAAAAAAAGAGCCGCTTAAAATACCCGCTCACGTAGGGCTTATAATGGACGGCAACGGCAGATGGGCTAAAAAGCGGCATATGCCGCGGTCGCTCGGGCACAACGCCGGCATGAACGCAATGATAAAGCTCGCGGAGCACGCGTCCGAACTCGGCATTAAATA
The DNA here is from genome assembly GCA_029061465.1 of Clostridia bacterium. Lineage (GTDB taxonomy): Bacteria > Bacillota > Clostridia > Christensenellales > Borkfalkiaceae > Coproplasma. The sequence continues at coordinate 9,645 of JAIDRY010000168.1, read as the reverse complement.
TCTGACAGTGTATACGCTTTCGACTGAAAACCTGTCCCGTCCCCAGGACGAGCTTGACGGGCTTTTCGGCTTGTTCAGAAGTTATTTTACAAGCAACGTAAAAAAGCTTTATAAGAAAAACGCGGCAGTTAAAATTATAGGCGACTTAACCGTATTGCCGGAGGACGTTCAAAGCCTTTTAAAAGACGGTGAAAGCAATTCGCCTGACGGTGCGCAATTTACTTTGGTATTTGCAATCAATTACGGGGCGCGTTCTGAAATCCGCCGTGCAGTAAAGCTTGCCGCAGAGAATGGAATAGAGCCTACGGAAGAAAATTTCGAAAAGCTTTTATATACTGCGGGGTTACCCGCCCCCGACTTGATTATAAGGACGGGCGGTGAGGTAAGGCTTTCTAATTTCCTCTTATATCAGGCGGCGTATGCGGAGTTGTACTTTACCGAAGTGCTGTTCCCCGACTTTACGCCCAAAGAATTTGATAAGGCTATCAAAGAATACTCCGGACGCGAACGCCGTTACGGTAAAATTCAGGAAGGTGCAAATGGCTGAAAAAGTGCAAAACGACGGGCTTCAACCCGTAGAGAAAAACAAGAAGCACGCCTCGCTCAGGGCGCGGGTTATTACCTCGGTAGTCTACGTCGCAGTCTGGGTAGTTATGGTTGCGCTCAAATGGTGCGTACCGCACGGCAACGTTGCGGGCGGCTGGGGCGCGATTGGTTTCGACGCGGTATTTTGCGCCGTCTCCGTAATAGGCGCGTACGAATTTCTCCGCGCAATCGGCAATGAAAAGAGCGGTATAAACTGCAAAATATCTTCTATCCAGCGCGCAATAACCATTGCGTTCTGCGCGTCCGTCGTGCCGTTATACGCGCTCGTCGCTATGATACCGCAGACAGCCGACTCGGGTTTCCTTGCTATCTGGGTTGCGTTTACTATCTATACGATGCTGCTTGCCGCGTCTTCCGTTTTCGACCACCAGAGAAGTACGGTCAAGGGCACGATATACTGTATTGCCGTTATGCTTTACTGCGGCTTGCTTTCCGCAATGCTGTCCTCTGTAAACCACCTTCAGACCAACTCTATGTCGGCGCTACTTATGATGTTCATTTGCACGGTCACAACGGACGTGGGCGCGTATGTTGTGGGCAGTTCGCTTAAAAAATATATTCCGTTAAAGCTTGCGCCCAGCCTTTCCCCCAACAAGACCGTTATCGGTGCAATCGGCGGCGTGCTCGGCGGTGTCGTCGGCGCGATAATTGCATATTATATAATGTACGTTTTCGGCGGAATTAACGATACCGTTTATTTCTTCCGCTACAACGATATTTTCCTTATCGCAAAAAGCGAGTATTTCCCGCCCCTGGCTTCGTTTATCATAATCGGCTTGGTTACGGCGGTAATGGCACAGATAGGCGACTTGTTTGAAAGCGCGATAAAGCGCGAATGCGGCGTTAAGGATATGGGTAATCTGTTGCCGGGACACGGCGGCGTGCTTGACAGATTTGACAGTATGCTGTACAGCAGCGTGGTAATTTTATTTGCATTCGGCACGATATTTTAAATAATAACTTCGGGCGCCGCCCGTTAAAACGGCGTTTTTGTCATTAAATAAAATTAATCGGGTATAATAGATATGAAAAAGATTGCATTGATAGGTTCGACCGGTTCAATCGGCGTGCAGGTATTAAACGCCGTCCGCCGTCATCCCAACACCTTCAAAATCGTAGCGCTTGTTGCAAACGGAAAGACCAAGGCGTTCATGCGTCAGGTAAAGGAATTTAACCCCGTGATGTACGCTACCGCCGCAGACAACAAGGAAGCGGCGTTGAGGTGCGCGGAGTGCGAAGATGCGGATATCGTTTTCAACGCGGCTCCCGGCTTTGTGGGACTTGAATACAGTTTAAGGGCGGTAAGGGCAAAAAAGACGCTTGCGCTTGCAAACAAGGAAACCTTGGTTTGCGGCGGCGAATTCTTTATGCGCATAGCCGAGCAGAACGGCGCGGAAATTATCCCCGTAGACAGCGAACATTCGGCTATCTTTCAGTGCCTCGGCTTCAACCGCAAAACTCCCTTTAAAAAGCTCATAATAACTGCAAGCGGCGGCGCGTTCAGAGGCTATACGGAAGAACAGCTCAAAAGCGTTACTCCCGCGCAGGCTTTGAAACACCCCACCTGGAAGATGGGCAAAAAGATTACTATCGACAGCGCGACCATGATGAACAAGGCGTACGAGATTATCGAAGCGCACGAGCTTTATAACGCGCCTTACTCCAAATTGGACGCGGTAATACAGCCGTCCAGCATAGTTCATTCCATGGTTGAGTTTACCGACGGCGCGGTTTTGGCGCAGCTCGGCGAGCCGGATATGGAAGTGCCCATTCAGCTTGCGCTCACCTATCCCAAGCGCATGACTACCGAGGCTAAGCATTTAAGCTTTAAGCAACTTTTTTCACTTGAGTTTATTCCGCTCAATAAAAAGGATTATCCGCTTTTTTCGCTTGCAATCGATTGCGGCAAGGAGGGCGGCACGCTTCCCTGCGCTTTAAACGCTGCGGACGAAATTGCAGTCAAAGCCTTTTTGGACGGAAAAATTGCGTTTACGGATATTTACACCACCGTTGCGCAGGTTATGTCTACGACTTCACGCTTCGAGATAGTCAGCTATAAACAGCTTGCGGACGTTGATAGAAACGCGCGTTGGAAGGCGCAGAAAATTATATATAAACTTTCAAAATAATCCCTCGGATAAGAGGGTAAAGGATTGAATGAACTTACTCTCTGTATCGTCGGTAACGTCAATAATCGGTTCGGTTTTGCTTGCAATACTCATTTTGCTTGCAATGATTACCGTGCACGAATTCGGGCATTACCTTGCGGGAAAAGCGTTGAAATTTAAGATAAACGAATTCGCCATCGGCTTCGGACCCAAGCTGTATAAGCACAGGTTTGAAAAGTCGGGCGAATTATTTTCTGTCCGCGCTTTGCCTCTCGGCGGGTTCTGCGCTTTCGAGGGCGAGGAAGGCGAGGAAGGGGAAAGCCCCGACGCGTTCACAAAAAAAGCTCCGTGGAAGAGGATAATAGTCCTCATTGCGGGGCCTTTGATGAACTACCTTCTGGCGCTGCTTTTAATTATAATTTCAATGTTTGCATTCGGTCAGCCCGTTTACAGAATAGGCAGCGTTGCCCCCTTCGAAGGGGACGGCGCGGAAATTTACGCGGAGTATAGCCTTGAAGAGGGCGACCTTCTGCTTGCAGTAGAGGGTAAGCGCGTGTTTATGATAACCGACGTAATGAGCGCGGTGAAAGGGCGCAAGACGGGGGACAAGGTGCAGGTTACCGTCAACCGCGGCGGTAGCGAAGTGGACGATGAAATTATGCTTCGCTCCGACTGCGATTTTTACAGCTCGGAGGAAATAAGCAAGGTTTGGCGCGCGCTCGGGCTTGGTACGGTCGTGCGCGAGGACGGCAACAAATACTGGGACGTCGGGGTGGAAGGCTACCGTTTCGGATTTTTCCAGACACTCGGCAACTCGTTTTTATATTCCTTTAAAATAGCGGGTACTATATTTAAGGTGCTCGGCGAGCTGTTCACGGGGCACATAGGGCTGTCGTCGTTCGGCGGTCCTGTTACCACCATAAAGCTTACCTCGCAGATTGCCTCCCAAAGCGTGCAGTCGTTTTTCGAAATTGCCGCCTATATCGGCGTAAACCTTGCCGTGTTCAATCTGCTGCCCATACCCGCGCTTGACGGCAGTAAAGTCATATTCTGTCTGATAGAATGGATTTTCCGTAAGCCCGTGCCGCGAAAGGTGGAAGGCATAATTCACTCCGTCGGCTTTATTCTCATTCTTGCGTTCGCAGTGCTTGTAGATATACTTCAATTTGCACGATGTTAAATAAAAAATAAGCCCCGCGCTTTTCAAGCGCGGGGCTTATCTTTTATTCTGCCGACGTTTCGGTTTTAGACTTTTTCAACGCGTTTTCGCGTATACGCCTGACTTGTGCAACGAAGGGTTTTACCGAAAGCAATATTACGCCTACCGCAATTGCTATTGCAATGTCGGGGAATACGAATGCGTTGTATCCGAGCGAGTAAACCCATACGTTGTCGAGGGTAGAATACTCTGAGAATGCGAACACGCCCGACAGCACGTGCGCGGCAAAGCGGAGTGTAGCCGCTATAATTGCGCCGAGTGCAAACTGGACCTGAGGCAGTTTTTCAAGCTTCTTTATGTTCGAGAACGTTCCCGCAAGCCCTATTGCCGCAAACGCGACGGGGTAGTCCAAAAGGAACTGCGCGGGGTGTATCAGCCACGGGTTTTGCATACATTGCAACGCGCCGTACACCGCGCCCGTCATAACGCCCTTTCTCACGCCGAACATATAGCCGTAGAGCATAAGGGGCAGAAGGGAGGCAAGCGTGAGCGAACCGCCCTGCGGCATAGACCAAAGCTTTATGTACGAGAGCGCGTAGCTGCTTGCGATGCACACCGCCGCGTAAGATATGGATTTGGAGTCGAACTCGCGCTTTTCCTTTCTGCCGCAGAAGAAAGCAAGCAAGCCTATTGCAATTACGAGAGCCGCCGAGCTTACGTATAAAACGGCGTTTTCCGTGCCCGTAATCGTCGCGCCGTTATTTTCCTCGGCGGAGCCCCTTGCGTAGTAAACCGCAAGGCAGACGAGCAAAGCAATCAGCGCCGCGCCGAATGCGGAAGCAACTGTGATTAGAGTAATCTTAAAAGTCTTTTTGGAAAAGTTACTTGCAACGTACGCCGCCGCAATACCTAATACGGCAACGCCGCCTAAAACTATTGCGGGGATAAGCTCCAAGTTCAAAAGGTCGGTATATTCGGCGTAGCCCTTCTCCGCAATTTTCGCAAAGTCCAGCGCAAGCATTGCGGTGATTACCGTAACTGCAAATCCGCAGGCAAGCGCACCCGCAGTTTTTAAAAAGCCTGTCAAAGCTTCGGGCTTTTTAAATTTAAGAAAGACGCCTGTCGCGATAAGCGCGACGATTAAGGCAAGGGCGGTATACAGAAATACTTTTGTCAGAAAATCCGTAGCGTATTCCGTCCATACTTCTTCGTAGAGGTAGTACTTTTTGCCGTCTACTTTAATGCGGTCGAAGTACGCACCTGCAAGGTGTGAATAAAACATAAAATCTCCTTCTACCGCCGAAAATAACAAAACGCACCCCATAAAAAAGGGCGCGCCGAAAATTCTCTTTGTGCTATCGCTCAAGCATTACCTTGCCGATTCAAAGGGTATAATCTCAGCCCGCATAATTTTTTAGCGGACACCCCCGACGGTATTTAATTTTTATACTGTAATTATAGTTTAATATATATGAAAAGTCAATTAAATTAAATCAGTTGCCCGAGCTTTCGTACCGACGTATTCCCAGATGCCATACCGTCAGCGACAGAGCGGAAAGAATAATTGCGGCGATTGCGCTGTAAAGCACGGCAAACCAGATATTGTTGCCCGTGATAAGACATTCCACGGGGTAATAAAGGACGAGCCCGAAGGGTATAACGTAGAACATTATCGAAAAGAACGCCTTACCCATTTGCCTTACGGGATACTTCGCGTAGTTCGAAAGACCGTATACCATATTGAGGAAAATACCTATATTTTTGAACCAGAACGCAAGCGAGGCAAAAAGCAGTTTAATACCCGTAAACGAAAACACTCCTAAAAATGCGCACATTATAAGTCCCGCCGCGCCGCTGAAAGTCCAGCTTATTCCCGCCTGCGGCGCAAACACGCACAGGACGACTATGCCTACGACAAGTTCGCCCAGACCGTCCCACTTGAACGTTTTGGCAACGTACTGGAACAGCGGATTTATAGGGCGCGTAAGGTACGCGTCAAGCTCGCCGTTTCTTATCGCGCGGTAAGCAAGCAGCCACAGCTCGTCCGTAAAAATATGGTCAATCGCTTTGGGGATAAGCGTAAATCCGAAAAGCATTGCAAGCGTATTGAACGTCCAGATACCGATAGACGGAACAGCCCCTACGATAAAATATACCGTACAAAGCGAAATAGCTTCGTTAAAGACGAAACATATAATCTGCAAAATGAAATCAGCCTTGTACGAAAGCGAGCTTCTCAGCGACATTGAAACGTATTTGGGATACAGTTTTAATTCCTTTAACATTTCAGCCTCCGAAAACTACGACGTGCCTTACCGTCGCCTTGTACCAAAGTTGTGCAATAATATTGAGTATTACAATCCAGCCGACCGCAATGCCGAAAGCCTTTAAAATTTCAATTCCGCTTAATCTGCCTAAGAAGATAAGGACGGGAGTACTCGTAATTGAAGGGAAGGGTGTATACGCAAGCACCGTCTGCGCCCATTCGGGGAAGAGGGCAAGCGGCACGAACGCTCCGGATAAAAACCCGACTAAAATACCTTTCAGCATATTCAGTCCGAAGGGCATCTGCGTCTTAAAGGTCAGCTGGCCGAATAAAAACGCAATTGTATCTTCCAGTAGCAAAGCAAAGAACACCGCGGGTAAAAACAGCAGTAAGTTGTACCATTCAATACCGTCAAGCCCGAACCCGAACACCGCAACTAACGTTCCCGCAGTCAGAACGGGTAATGCGAACAGCACCGTTTTACCTAAAAAATTACCTATCGTGGTAAAGCATAGCTGTGCGCGGTAATTGACGGGCTTCATAAGCCGCATACCTATCATACCGTCCCTTATGTCGTGCGCAATACTGTTAAAGGTTTCCGAGTACGTCCATTCCGCAATAGCAGAGGACAGAATAACGTACATAAGCATCTGCGGAAATTTCAGTCCGCCAATTTCCGGCTCGGGTGAAAAATTGTAGATAGCCCACCACAAAAGCCCCATAAGCACGATTTCGACAAGTCCGCCGATAATAAAGAAAAATACCAAAGCGCGGTAAGCTATCGAAGTCTGTACGCCCGATTTTACGAAAATCAGATACTTTTTAATTCTGTTAAGTATCATTTGCACCGTCCTTTGCGTTGAGGCTTTCCGTATTTTCGTAAATCTTTTCCACAACCTGTTCTATATCCGTTTCGGAAAGCTTGACGTCGTCAACGGCGTAGGTCTTTAAAAGGAAGTCCAAAAGAGTGTTAACGCGTATTTTATTTGCGTCTATCGTGAACGTAGTTAAAAGTCCCGCGCTTTCCGTGGAAACACTTTCTATTTCAAATTGCTTGGTAACGAGCGCTGTATCTATGGGGGAGCGGGTTTGAATGATAACGTTTCTTTTGTCGCCGAACAGGTGCTTGATTTCTTCAAGCGAGCCGTCGAAAAGCACTTTGCCCGCGTCCAAAATAATGACGCGCTTGCAAAGCTGTTCTATGTCGCTCATCGAGTGCGTGGTCAGAATAAGGGTAGTGTTGTACTCGGCGCGTATCTTATTTATTGCCTCTATAAGATTGCGTTTAACAAGCACGTCAAGACCTATCGTAGGCTCGTCTAAAAACAACGTCTTGGGGTTATGCAGCATAGCGGCGGCAAGGTCGGCGCGCATACGCTGCCCGAGAGATAGCGTTCTTACGGGTGCGTCGAGAAAGGACTTCATATCCAAAAGCTCTATAAGGGCGTCAAGCCGTTTTTTATACACGTCCTGCGGCACGTCGTAAATGCAGCGCAAAAGGTCGTAAGTTTCCGTAAGAGGCAAATCGTACCAAAGCTGAGTTTTCTGCCCGAAAACTACGCCAATGCTTTTTAGCACCGCGTTGCGCTCTTTCGACTTATACGGATGCTTTCCGTCAATTAAAATTTCCCCGGCGGTCGGTGTTAAAATACCGCTCATCATCTTGATGGTGGTGGACTTTCCCGCGCCGTTCGCGCCTATGTACCCTACGGACTCTCCGTCCTGCACGGTAAACGAAACGCCGTCAACTGCCTTCACAACCGTGTGCTTCGTGGAAAAAAGCGTTTTAAACATTCCTAATACGCCCTTGCCGCGTACGGGTTTTTTAAAGTGTTTTTCAACCTGTTTTAACTCTATCATAACTGCGATAATTTTAACATATATAAAAAATGCTTGTCAAATTAATTCAAACGTTTGTTTAATAAAAAATAACTGCTTCGTTCTCCATTGTATATTGTAATTATATTCTTACAAATGTAAGAAGTCAAGTATTTATCTTACAAAAGTAAGAAAATAATAGTATGAATAATGTATTTTGTGAAAGGCTGAAAGAGTTGAGGCAAGAAAAAAATGTTGGACAGGTGAAACTTGCCGAAAGTTTAGGGGTCAGTAAGGGTGTGATAAGTCTTTGGGAAAACGGCTTGCGGGAACCGTCGATGAGTAGCCTGATTTTGATTGCTCGCTTTTTTGAAGTTTCTATTGATTATCTGGTCGGAATGGCAGATTAAAAATTACCGGAAAGTATTAATAATTAACGGCAGCCCCCAAAACCACGCTTTTGGGGGCTGCACTCAATTTGTCGATACTTCGAGCTCACTGGAAGGGAATGCCCGCCATTATATATTTGTGTGCCCTTAAAATGGCGGGCAGGGAAACTTAGTTTCCGAAAATCACGGGAAATTAAGACATCATCGAACGTCTTAATTTTCGTGAGTAAATTTAAATTCCCCCGCGCAATACGTCGCGCGGGGGAGTAATATATTTAATTTTGATTCAGAAATCGCCTCCGCACGGTTACCGTAAACGGCGTAGTGGTTTCAAACCCTGCGGCGCATGCTTTACACGCACCCTAATCAAACCGTGCCTGGAATCAGATTTCAACAGTAAACTTGTACATCGGAGTTTACCTTCCTTTTCCTTCGATAGTTTTAGCAAAGTAAAGTTTCATTACCTTTACCTCCTAAACTTTTTCCCTTATCATATAGAGACGGTGTAATATTTTAATTTTTTTAAAATTTAACCTTGACCCGCTTTCGCGGCTACTTATATCTCATAGTTCTGTCTCCTGAATTAAAAATGTTGGTACCTTACATTTTTTGTGAGTTATGAACTTTTGTACCTTTATTGTAGCATAAAAAACGTATTTGTCAATAGTTTTTTTAAAAAATTTTTTGGTTATTTTTTACTTTTTTACGGCATTTTGTTTTTTAATTAAAAATAACTTTCCTTTTTTTGATTAAAGTCATATAATAATTTGGTTAAAAAGCGGCTTAGTCCGCAATAATGTAAACGGAGAAAAATAGTAATGTTTGAAGGAAATTCGGCACTCGGATTTTGTATGGTTTTAGCAATAATATTGCTGACCACCAAATTTTTAGGGCTTGTTTTCAGAAAAATAGGGCTTCCGCAGGTTCTCGGATATATCATTGCGGGTATCATTATAGGGCCTGCCATTTTCGGTGATTTCTGCGGCTTCTCGCTTATCGGCTTCGAGGACGCGGGATACTGGTGCCTTCTGGCTTTACCGAAAGAGAGCAACGCGCTCGGCATATTCTCGAAAATCGGCGTTCTGTTCCTCATGTTTTCAACGGGAATGGAAACCAACCTCAAAGAGCTTAAATCGGCGGGGCTTGCGTCAACGTTGATTGCCTGCGCGGGCGTTGCAGTTCCCATGGTTCTTGGAATACTTATCGCACTGCCGTTCAGTGAGTTAGGGCTTGGCGTTACCAACATTTATAACTGTATCTTTATCGGAGCTATTCTTACGGCGACGTCGGTTGCAATTA
>JAIDRY010000167.1 GCA_029061465.1 Clostridia bacterium | reverse complement strand
GTACACACCGTCCTTTCTTAAACGGTAGTGTACTATTAAATCGTTTGCCGCAAAGATATTTTTAAATTGTGTCGGCATCTGTGAAATCTCCTTTTTTGTAAATTTCAGCTCATTCCGACGATTTTCAATTTTACTCTTTTCTGCTATAGGAACCAATCCCGCCAACACTTGTTTGTATAACTCGTTTTGCTGTTTTAAAGCTTCAAGCAACTGCTGTACGGAATTGTCCGTTTGTAACGTGCTAGTTTGTTGTTTCATGTATCCTTATTCGGACGTCAACTCGGAATTATTCCGCGTCCTTATAGCTTTGAATACTATGTTCTCTTTCCATCGCATGTTCCTCCTTTTTGATTAGTTTTTATATTGTTCTTTTAATGCTTCCCATCCTGCATAGATGAGTTGCACTTTTTTTATGTGATTGTCTTTGAGAAACTTGTTCAATTCCTCAAAGTCATCACGGCTCATAGAGGTTCCCCACACGGCGTGTGCCGCCTTGCGTTCGTCCTTGTGCTTTTCCTCGTAACGCTTGTCAATTTCCGATTTCGGTTGTTTCATATAACTTTCTCCATTATAAAATGTTAATACGATTATACTCGTTCCCTCGTCAAGTGTCAAGCGTTATACTAAATATTAATACGATTATTTCTGCTTTCTTATTTCCCCCAATTCCATTTATTGCTCGTGGACGACTGCACGTTCACCTGTTCCCGTTGTTCGCGTTCTTCTTGTATTTCCTTTTCTATTTCTTGCAAGCGGTTTGTAAAGTCGCGCTCTAACTGCTCACTATCTCCGCCGAACGATGCAAGAAAGCCGTCAAACAGTTTACCCACTTTTCGGTGCGATATCGCAAGCCGACGTTTTAAAGTCGTGTCGTTTACCTTATGCTTTATTCTCGTTTCAAAAGTCTCGGACTTTACATACTTAACAGTTTTTAATAACAAATTTCCCTGACGACGCTTATAATCATTTTCTATTTCCTCTATGAGCGTTATATTTTTCGGGTCTATCTTGTAGTGGTTGAAATCTTCGCCGTTGCCGTTAATCACGCCGTTTACCTTTTGCCGCAAACCTCCGAGCGAAGTATAAAATCTCAAGTCTGCTTTCCTCGCCGTTCTGTCGTACGTAAGAAGTTTATTTACCACTTTGTCTATCTGTTCGCGGTACGGAATCATATCCTTACTGCCATAATGAAAACTGCAATTTTTTGGAACGACCTTCGCAAGTTCAAGCACGGCTTCCTTAACGTCGTCTTTGGTTATAATATCACGCAGTGCGGAAATTTTCTTCAACGCCCTTAATGCTTCGTCCCTTGACGTATACAGTTTATCTTGCGGCTCGGTTATACAGAGATTTAGCCTAACGTGCATTTTGTCTATAACGGACTTTTCTATTTTTCCTTTATGCCGATACTCCAGCTGTTTCTTACGGTATTTGCATTTCGGCTCTTTCTCGGCAAACCAAAAGTGAATATGCAAATGGTGCGGCTTGTCCTTATGAAGCGCGCATATCAGGTCTACGTTTTTGGGGTCTAATCCCATATCTCTGAAAAATTCTCCGAACGTTCGCTTTACGTAACGCATACACTTTTCAGGCGAATCTATCTTATACGACGTCTCTTTGTTGAGCGAGATAAAACCATGCCATATATTCTTCTTCGCTTGTGCGCGCTGCTGAATTGTTTTTAACTGCTCTTGCGTAATTACGCCATCGCCGTTGAATACCCCTGTGGTCTTCTCAAAATACCGTATGAGCGACTTCATATCCGACTTGGAATTTTCGCCGTTCAGCTTTCTGTCCGAAGTCATATATTTGTAGATATTGTTGCCACCGTCCGACATTTCGTAGTACGGCCGTTCGCGTTCAAACTTTGCTTTTTCTTCCGCCGTTGCATTGCTTTTGATTTTCCAAGGCGTATACGTTATATTAAATATAATCGGTTGATTGCTTATGTTGTTTCCTCCCTTTGTGTGGACGAATGTCCGAAGGCGGGTTTCCCGCTTCGGAAAGCAAAAACGCAAATAGTCACAAAATTTACGTTTTTCTTATCCTGCTACAAAAAATCCCACCACTTGGTACGTTTATCCAAAATCTTTGCTTTCCGTTATTCGCCGTATCTTTGACAGTACTTTTGCGTTAATCGGTAGATATTTGTATCATTATGTAAGTCCGTATCCGTTTCCAACTTTGCTGCTACGTCCGCCCAATTTAACGCCGTTTTATACCGTTCTGCCGAGCCATACAATTCGCCTTGTATTTCAGGATACTTTTGTCTAAACTCCTCGTAAGTCATTGTTTTAGTGGGCATCCTTTCCGCTTCCGTTTCCTTTTTCGGTTTCTTCTTTGCATTACCACCGCTTGTCCCTACCGATTTTCTCTGCTTGCTTATATCCATTTTGCGTTTACAAAGATTGAAGTAACCTTGCATAGTTTTATCATTGAAATCAGGCATAACGCCGCCAAACATGTACTCGCAGATTGCTTTTACAAACATACCGCATTGACGGTCATTTAACAGTTTCATTGCATTGAAGTAGGTATCGTAAAAGGTAAAATGCTTGGCGCGAAGATTGTACTTCTTGGGCATCTTGCCCTGCATTTCTATTTCCTTAACTTCCGCCAAAATTTCCGAGACGTTACTCCAATAGAAAACTTCCTTATCCGTCATAGCATCGTTCGGCTCAGCGTTCTCAAACTCGTACTCGCAAATTCTCTTCGCAAACTTCCCTGCATTAACGTCGTTCAAACCGTTCAATATATCGGCATATAACTCGTAGAATGTGAATTGCTTTAATTGTTCCTGTTCCATTGTTTCTCCGTTTTTTGTTTTCACAAGCATTTACAGACCGCCTGCAAGTCTTTAAATCAGCACATACTCACCACCTCCTCAAGGGGCATCACTTCAACCCCCTTCACTTACTAATGCTAAATTTCGCCCCTATTGTTGGGTATTTTTTGAAAAAATTTTTATAAAATATAAGCCGCACGAAATCTATCGTGCGGCTTACTCATATTCAAACATTATTTACTTGTAAATTCGCCTATCAGTTCCAAATGGTTTTCTCTGCCGTCATCGGCATCCCAAACCAAATGCAAAATATTATCTCCCCAATATGAAAAAGTTATATAGTCTTCGTCTATTCGCGGATCGAACAGCTGTATCTGCGGATTATCTTTCTCCCCGTTATACTCTGCTGCAAAGAACACGCCGAACAATGAAAAAGCAAAAACTTTTTCCAAGGTTTCAAGTTCATACTTCTTTGTTCCATCCGCAGAATAACTCCCAGGTCTGTCATCGTACTCTTCACCCGTCAGATGATTTATTTTGATATGTTCTTGCGGCGTAGGCTTACCGTCTTTTTTGCTTATCCAACGACTGTAACGCAAAGTAAAGAACTTTGCGTTTCTCACGCCGTAAGACTCGTCTACGTTTGCCCTTTTCAGGTATTCTCGTCTTAAGTATCTGCGGTCTATTTTGCAACCTACAAGCTCGTCCGAATCATACCAGTTGCCGTCTCTTTTGAACTTAAAATCTTCCCAATCCCAATCTCTGAATCCCGCTTGGTTTTCCGTATCGTAAAGCATATCCACAATCAAACCAGAACCGTAACTTTCACACGGCGCACCGACATATCTGTATTTGTTTTGAAGTTGCTTGCCAGTCTCGCTGAAAGTATGCTCTACTTCTATAAGTCGTTCTTCTCGCAAACACTTTAATATAATCTGCATTAAACGTTAAGAAATACAGAGTTTATCCGCAAGCGCACTCATGTCTATGTTTTCGCCGTTATGCGCTATGATATAGTTTACAATGATTTCTTTGCGTTCTTCCGGCGTCGGTTTGCGCATCAAAAACTCGGGTACCGCAAAATATCCGTTGTTCTTTTTATAATACTCGGGGTTATCTATCTCAATGAAACCGTACTTTTCTTTATGGAGTTTATTGCCGTGATAGAAATCATTTATTGTATGATTTCTATGCTTTCGCTTTGTCTTCGGTTCATCCGACATTTGTATTTTTTATCCTATAATAACTTCAATCTTACGTTTCGTAATAGTAGGAATAATCAATCCTTATCTTCCCAAGCACAATACTTCAACTCTCTATAACCTTGCTTTTTAGTCTTCTTTATGCATTTTGTTAATACATTATCTTTTTGTTAACTCTATAGCCATCAATTATTATCAATATTGTTATCAGACCAAAGCTCGCATTGAATCATAACAGTCTGCACCGCATCATCCATTCCTTCCGGCGGATATCTGTGCTGTTTTAAAAGACGTTTAATAAGCATTCGCATTTTTGCTCTTGCAGATTCCCGCTTCGTCCAATCAATAGTCTTGTTCTTTCTAAGTGTTTCAGTCAATTCCCTAGTAATTGCAATCAGTTCATCATTTTCATAAAAATCTTTAATGGCTTGAGGTTTTGTCAATGCATCATAGAATGCGAGTTCTTCTTCGGTTAAACCAAGCTCTTCACCTTCGGATTTTGCTTGTGCTATATCACGAGCAATTTTCAAAAGCTCCTGTATAACCTCTTCGTTAGTTAACATACCGTTTAGGTAGCGATTCATCGTCTCTTGAATTATTTCACTAAACTTATTTGATTTTACTAAATTAGACCGTTTATATACGATTATTTGGTCGGCAATAAGTTTTCTCAAAAGTTCAACAGCAAGATTCTTCTCTTTCATCTTTGCAACGTCTGCAAGAAATTTCTGGTCAAAAAGAGAAAACTCTTCTTTTACGTCTGAGAACAGATTAATTACGCCATCACTTTTAATACTTTGCTTTAACAATTCATTGATGCGGGCATTCATTTCCGGTAAAGAGATTTTATGTCCGCCACCTTGATTTGTTAAACGCATTAAAAGTACTCTTACAGCTTCAAAAAATGCAGCCTCCATGCGCAGAGACTCATCAACAATTGAAGAACATAATGAAAGGGCTTGATGCAAAGCCAATGCCTCTTTCATATAATCTTCTTTTTCTCTTTGTTTTTGAGGTGCAATTAAAAAGTTTACCGCCCCGCTGATATTTCTTGCACGTTCTAAATCAGTAGATGTTTCAAAGTTATCATAATCAAACCCGTGTAACAAATCTCGACATATCGATAATTTTTCTAGGAATTTAGGATAAGCAATATTCTCGATATTAGTATCGCCATATCTGTCTTTATCACGCTTGGTATAGTCATTCATTGCTTGCTTGAGTGCCGAAGCAATACCCACGTAATCAACTACTAAACCACCTTCTTTATCACCAAAAACACGATTTACTCGCGCAATCGCCTGCATTAAGTTATAACCCATCATAGGCTTGTACACATACATAGTTGCAAGCGACGGAACGTCAAACCCTGTGAGCCACATATCTACAACTATGGCTATTTTTAACTTGCTTTCGTTGTCTTTAAATTCTTTGGCGAGCTCGTCCCTTCTGCTTTTGTTTCCTATAACGTCGCGCCATTCTTCGGGGTCGTTATTACCGGAAGTCATTACAACTGCAACTTTATTGTTCCAATTCGGACGAAGTTGCAGTATTTTTTTATATATTTTCATCGCAATGGGGCGAGAGTATGCCACAATCATTGCCTTACCGGTTAATAGGTTTTCACGATAATTTTCATAATGAGAAATAATATCATTAACAAGAGAATCTATCGTATTATCAGCACCTAAAACCGCCTCCATACGACTTAACTCGTGCTTGCTTTTCTCAATTACACCCGCATCGGCATTCAATGCCATCAAGTCGTATTCTTGGTCAATGAGTTTTATTGTTGCCTCATCCAACTTTAATTTAACTACACGGCTTTCATAGTAAACTGGACGAGTGGCGCCATCTTCAACTGCTTGCGTCATATCGTAAATATCGATATAATCGCCAAACACTTCGCGCGTACTTCTATCTTTTAAAGAGAGGGGCGTTCCAGTAAAGCCTATATACGTTGCATTAGGAAGACTATTTCGTATTATGCGTGCCGTACCTATTTTGACTTTGCCCGTCTTCTCGTCAACTTTTTCTGAAAGTCCATATTGGCCGCGATGAGCCTCATCTGCCATTACAATAACGTTTCTTCTGGTTGATAACGGCTCGTCGGATTCTTCAAACTTTTGCATAGTCGTAAAGAAAATACCGTTTGCCTTACGTCCCGCAAGCAACTCTTTCAAATGCACTCGACTTTCCGCCTGAACGGGAACTTGACGCAAAAAGTCCTTGCATTTTGCAAACTGACTATAGAGCTGATTGTCCAAATCGTTCCTGTCCGTAATAACTACGATTGTGGGAGAGTCTAATGCCGCCTGCAATAAGTGAGCATAGAAAACCATAGAAAGCGACTTACCGCTTCCTTGCGTATGCCAGAACACGCCACCTTTTCCATCGGTAACCGTTGCTTTCTGTGTGGACGAAACTGCCTTGCGCACTGCAAAATATTGATGATACCCAGCAAGAATTTTATAGCTGTTTAATCCCTCATTTGAAAAACAAATGAAGTTTTTTATTAAGTCGAGAAGTCTTTCCTTGCGGAACATCCCTTCAAAGAAAGTATCAAACTGAGCATATTGAGTATTTTCATATCTCCCGTCAACCGTCTTCCATTCCATAAAACGATCTTCGCCAGAAGTAATCGTTCCCGCTTTGCTTGTAAGCTGGTCACTTATTACGCAGATGCAATTATAGATAAACATTGAAGGAATTTCTTTTATGTAATTTCTTATTTGATGGTATGCTTTCAATGCATCGGTTTCTTCACGCGAAGGCGATTTTAATTCCACTAAAACAATAGGAAGTCCGTTTAAGAAAATAAGAATATCTGGACGTTTATTGCTGTTTTCAATAAATGTCCATTGATTAGCAATTATAAATGAGTTGTTGTCAATATTCTGATAATCTACAATGCAAACACGCGCAGAATGCGCTTCTTTATCAAAGTATCGCACTTCAATTCCGTTCTGCAAATAATCCATAAATACGGCATTTTTTTGAACCAACTCCCCATTTTCAAAATTTGTAAGCTTAAAGATAGCCTCTTTAATTGCTTCAAAAGGAAGTTTAGGGTTAAGTCTGAAGAGACTATCTTCTAAAATCTCTTTATATAGAGGGCTTTGAAAATCGCGTTCGATTTCAGGGCCATACACGTGTGTATAACCCATATTACGGAACAACTCTATAATTGAATTTTCGTAATGTTCTTCAGAAAAATATTTAGCCATATTAAATCACCAATTAATCCAAGTATTGCACGTCATTTACATCTATAAGTTCATTTGCATTCAGATCATATTGCAACACCATTTGAACTTTTGCATCACCAATCTTCACCTTGCAAACAATACGCAGCGTTTTACGCTCCATCTCATCTGTTTCAATCGTATTTTCTAAAATTTCTTCTACTTGAGCGGGCAAACTAGGCTCAAATTCACCTTCCGCCATAATTTGATCCAATAAATATTTGTCGTTGGAAAGTAACCTATTGATAATTAATATATCTTGTGCGATAGGCATTTCCTCAAGCAACACACTTTTTACTTCCGCCAAATTTGAACAGATGTGGATATTATCTGTTTTAATTTTATTAAAATCAGTGTCGTTTGTTACAAATATTGTCAAGTCATTTGAATCAATCCGTTTAATTGTTTCCCAAATAAGAACATCTTTCAATCCAGCATCATTATATTCTTTTCCGCTTGACTTAGCTTTATTAAAAGGTGGAATCCCCTGAACCGCATTATCTATAATAGAGTTGAACATATCCTCATTTCGTGGCAACGAAACAATCTGAACAAAGTTCTTTGGATTATCTAAAAACTCTAACGCAATTCCCTCAACGTATTCTGGATAATCATTAACGTTGTCTATCCCATTTAACTCATAATGAATATCTAATAATTCCCCGCAACTTTTCTTTACTTCTGTTATTTTACCATTAAAAGAATCGACAGTAGCATTGAATTTATCTATCAAATGTTGTTTAACTTCACGCCACACAATTTCAGGTATACACAGACGAACGTATTCTTTTAGTCCCAATTGCAAAACAACATCTCGAATACCATAAAACAGTTCACTAGCTTCAAGCGTATACAAAAAAAGCTCTTTACCGGTATGACGCCTTTCAAACGCATTTGTATCAAAATATATAGAACACTTTTTATATTTACTCATATGATTTGCCTAAGTTCATCTCTTTGTTAGCCGAAATATTACGTTTTTAAAATAATATCGTGCGCTTTACAATATTTAGCTATTTGTTTTTTATCCTTCTCTAACGCATTCTTACCTAGACAAATTGCGCTAATAGTTGGTGAGTTCAATTTTTCATTCGCATCGCCTAGCAACCGCCATTCTTTTTGATGTGACCATTTTAAGTTCTTTGTCAAAAACAAACGAATAAATTGAGCCTTGTCTACTTTCATCTGCCCATTACTCATTCCATATATCATCAGCCCGATAAATGAGCCTAAAATATTTATTGTAATATTCGTTTCTCTATTGTCTTGATATACGACGGGGAAAATCAAAGCTTCATTTTCATAATTACACATATCGTACTCAATGCAATAGCCTTTTGAATCATCAGCATAATCACACCACATTTCGGCAGAATCATTTAATTCACTCAAAGAGCAAATACCCATATCTCTACGCGCATAATAGGCAAGTGAAACCAACTTTTCAAAATTATGCCTTATTTCAGGTTCGTTCAATTTTTCGGGAATACTGCCCAACCAATTTATAAATGGTGCCGTATCAATATCAGGGACAAGTTCCTGAATCTCATTCCAAGCGTCCAGCAAAAAATGACGGCAGACTGTCCCTTGAGGAGTTAACCTGCGAGCCACAATATTTCTAATTAGCTGAACATTTTCTTCCGAGGTATAAGGTTTAATAAACCCCAATAACATTTCTATACCTTTGATCGTCAGCTGATTTGTTTTTAAGTCGTAAAAATCTTGAACGGAAAAGTCAACTTTACACTCACTCGGGTCATCCAATTTTTCGGCAGGACAAAGATATACATACCTTTTATCAAGCATATCATAAGTAAACTCGTCAAAGGATCTGTATTTATACAAGAAATGCGGTACTTGCACATCTTGCTTATTCATTTTTGCATTAATGAAATCTATTTCTTTCATTATTTCTTTGGTACGCTGTTTAACTTCGATAAATAATAATTTAGCGTCTTAAATCTCAATGTCTGACATGTCAATTTCACCGTTCATCAGCTTTGGCAGAATACTGTCCCGAAGAGCAGATAGTTGATTGTTCTCAATCTGATTTTGGCATACCATATCAAAGCACGGAGCCGCAAAACTATGAAAATTCGCAAGTTCTTGGTCTGTAGGAACGACAAACGGCATAGCTTTTATGATTTTTGAATTGACCGCCGTTGCGATGGATGATGTACTGCCCATAGTTTGATAATTGAATAGCTTAAGGTAACAGTAGAGATATTCATTTATAGCTTTGTTATCTGTCTTGAAGTGGGCAATAGCCTCATTGGTAGTCATAGCACCATTAGTAATAGCGACTCGCCCTACTGTTAGTTTGAAGCTCAAAAGCACGGTTTTGTCTGGGACAACAACAACATTGAAACGACCAACCGCTTCTTGCGTCAAATACTCAGAACTATCTGCAATAAATAACCCACAATTCCCCATATCGGAGATAGATGCCCAGACAACATTCTCGGTATGATTATCGGAAAACCACTGTTGCTCTTTACGGGGCGGTGTTTTGCCTATAGAAATATCAAAAAACTCGTCCGCACGGCATTTATGCCTATTATCGTTAGCCGTATCAACAAACATTTGCTTATAAAGAGCAAATACTTGCTGCTGTAAATTATTATTTATCGCTACATTTACCTCTATCTTTTCATCAATTTTATTTAACACCTCAACAATTTGCGCCTGCACAGCAAGCGTCGGAACCTCTATTTCAAAATCCTTTACAATATCCGTCTTTAGATTTTGGAATACGCTTCCATTTGCCTGGTTTACAAGGCGATTACGTATATTTACAAACGTATAATATAAATAATCTCGTGATATTCCTCTATAATTAGAAAAAACAAGCCATCCATCGTGTATACAAGCCTTAATTTTCATAATTTTAGGTAACCCGGGTGTAGCGCTATTTGATATTATCAAATCTTCCGGATTAACAATAACTGAGTGTTTTATGCCTTCAGCTTTAATGCATTCATTTGTTTGTGAAATATAGCGCGATGTGTCGGAAGTTGCATCCGCAATTTTAACCCAAGGCATTCCACTTTTAGAAATGTACTGATGAATAGGACGCGGAGATGCTCCTCGTCTAATATCCACAAGATTACCGATTTTAGTTCTTTGCCACATTATTTATCCCTATCCAATATATTTTCGGTGAGCAAGTTTAACGTTGCTCTGCTTTACTTTTGCGTACATCAACGTTGTATCTATTCGCGCATGCCCAAGCAATGTTTGTAACTGCTCAATGGGCATTCCTTTATCAATTACCGTTGTTGCGAGTGTTCGTCTGAATTTATGCGGATGTGCTTTTTTTATGCCCAATTTTCTTCCAAGCTCTCGTATTCGCACTTCTACTCCGCCTATCTTTAATCGGTTATATGGTGCCTTTAACGATACAAAAAGTGCGGGGTTGTCATCTATTCGACTATCTAAATATTGTTTTAAGTGCAGTTTTGTTCGGGCATCAAAATAAACAGGTCGCTCTTTATCACCCTTACCAAGAACAATACACTCTCTTTCAAGAAAATCAATATCCTCACGATTAAGCAAAACCATTTCGCCGACACGCATTCCCGTGGATGCAAGCATATCGATGATGGCAAGATCACGGATTGTAACGCAGTTGTCGCGCATACTTTCCAACGACTCATCTGAATAAATCTCTTTGATGCTCGATGTGGTCTTTACTTTGTGAATTCGGCGAACTGGACTTTTGATTATGTATTCCTCATCTTCAAGCCAGGAAAAGAAGCTCGAAAGAATGCGGCGGATATTGTCTATCGTTACTTTGCTTGCGTGTTTACTGTTTTGATAGTTGGTGAGGTATTCGCGCAGGTCGGTGGTCACTATGTGGCGTATATCCTTTCGAATAGAGTTCAACATAGTAATTATTGTCACCGAGTAATACTTAAGTGACTTTTCCGAACGGCCCTCTACTCTTTTAGCCGCAATGAACAAACCCGTAAGGTGCTGATTGTCTTTTTCGGTTTTTTCGGAATCTACTTCATCCTCAATAACTATCTTGTTGTGCAAAGCCTGTCGGAGTGTTTTTTGTAGTTCCACTAGTTGTCTGTTGTCGAGATACTGCAGCATATTCTGCATAACCTCATTGATAAGTGCTTCTTTCATTTTTTATCTCCTTTATTTTAATTTATCAAAGGAGGTAAATAATCAACGGCTTCCCTTTTTATATCTCCCGCCGTTGGTGAAAGTTGTTAGTATGTTAAATAATAATTTACAGCAGCAAGTATCGCTTATATTTAATGAAATATATGTTGGTGGGAAGGAGGCAACGCTGGGAGAATTGCTTGATATCATAGAAAGCGGTGCTCGTCCACGTGGTGGAGCGGAAAATGATGGTATTCCCAGTATCGGCGCAGAGAACATAGAACGTTTTGGCGTTTATGACTTCTCTAAAGATAAGTATATTTCAGAGCAATTCTATTCGAGTTTAAACAGAGGCAAGGTTTACTCTGGGGATGTATTGTTATATAAAGATGGTGCTTATACTGGCAAGGTTTCAATGGCTTTGGATGACTTTCCGCATAAGGTATGTGCAGTCAATGAACATGTTTTTATTCTCCGAACTCAAAACAATCGCTTACAATTCGCTTTATACACCCTAATAGCTAGAGATGACATTCGGCAAAAAATTTATACCCTTGCATCCAGTAAAGCTGCGCAGCCTGGGTTAAATCAAAATGAACTTCGATCTGTCAAAATATTAATACCTTCGGAAAGCGAACTTGTAAAATTTGAAAGATTTGCGTCGCCAATAATGCATCAAATTGCTAGAAATGCAAATGAAAACAGACAATTGGCTTCTCTTCGAGACTCACTATTACCTAAACTCATGGGCGGAGAAATCGACGTGTCCCAAGTTGAGATTTAAGACGCTAAATTATTATTTATCGCATTATTTATTTCAATTTTTTTCTCAATACTTTCAATTATATTGGCAATTCCTTCTTGAACATTTAACGATGGTAACATTATCTTAATTTTTCTAAAATTTTTTAGTGGTTGCGATAATGCCGGAACTCCAACCTGATTAGAAAATTCTAATATTTTACTTTGTCCTTCATATGTATGAAAATAATACACCAGATACGGCACACAAACTTGATTTGTATCAAATTTTACCCTAAATTGTCTTTGAGATACAAGATACTCTTCATATTTAGAATCATTAGGAATATAAGAGATTTGACCAAGTGTTCCGCTTATTGTAACAACCACCTCGCCCCTTTTGGCAATTGCTCGATATAAGCTTCTTGCTTTCTCCTCTGTTACGAACTTAGTAATATTATCCGTAACTTTATACCTTTTCAAATTTGCGCCATCTATTATTGGGAATCCATCATCAACAAAACATTCAACTTTTAAATTTGAACCAAACGGACCCGCAGCAATATCTTGGATAACACTTGATAATTCAACTTCTCTAAATTTACAATTCTCAAATGTCATACCCTATTGCCCTCAACTTTTTGCGTATATTCTCTTCAAGCTCGTGTGACTTTGCGAACATTTGAGAAAGTTCTGTTGTTAACCTAGTCATTTTCTCTTCAAACGGTTCATCATCTTCTACTTGTTCTTCAATACCCACATATCTACCAGGCGTAAGTATATAGTCTTGCCCTGCTATATCTTGTTTAGTCTTCACAGCGCAAAAGCCTTTTATGTCTTCGAGTGTTCCGTTTTGGAATGCCTCAAACGTATCTGCAATTTTTTGTATATCCTTTACATCGTCAAAATCGCGGTGTTTACGGTCAACCATAAAGCCCATTTTACGAGCATCAATGAAAACCGTTTTACCTTTTTGTTTCTTATTCTTTGTTATAAACCAAAGAGTTACTGGAATTGTTACACTATAAAATAGCTGAGTGGGAAGGGCGACAATACCTTCTATTAAATCGTCCTCTATAATGCGTTTTCTGATTTCGCCCTCACCGCTACTTTGAGAAGACAGCGCACCATTTGCAAGCACCAATCCGATTTTACCGTTAGGTGCTAAATGGTGTATCATATGTTGAATCCATGCAAAGTTGGCGTTACCTGCGGGTGGTATACCATATCTCCACCGCACGTCGTCTTGCAGTTTATCCTGCCCCCAATTTGAAAGATTGAACGGAGGATTTGCCATAATGAAGTCCGCTTTTAACGTAGGATGTAAATCATTAAAGAACGTATCAGCTTGATATTCTCCAAAGTTTGCATCGATACCGCGAATAGCCATATTCATTTTTGCCATCTTCCAGGTATCAGCATTTGATTCCTGACCATACACCGATATTGCTCCGCGTTTACCGCTGTGTGCTTGAATAAATTTTGCACTCTGCACAAACATACCGCCACTTCCACAGCACGGGTCATAAACACGGCAATTATCAAACGGCTTTAAAATTGCAACGATTGTCTTTACTATAGAAGATGGAGTGTAAAATTCTCCACCTTTAACACCTTCATATTCAGCAAAATGAGCTATACAGTATTCATAGGTGCGTCCCAATAAATCTTTGCTATCTTCCGTATCGCCCATATCTATATTGGTGAACAAGTCAACAACATCACCTAAAACACGCTTGTCCAAATCAGGACTAGCGTAGTTTTTAGGGAGAACGTTTTTTAATGTTTTGTTTTCCGCTTCTATAGCTCGCATTGCCGTATCAATTGCTTCGCCTATTTTAGGCGTGTGTGCGGCTTTTGCAATCGTATTCCACCGCGCCTCTTCGGGCACAAAGAATACATTTTCCATAGCGTAAGCATCACGGTCATCTTCAAAACCATCGCCTTCCGCGACTAATTCGTTATAGCGTCTTTCAAATGCGCTTGATATGTATCTTAAAAATATTAGACCGACTATTACTTTACGATATTCTGCCGCTGGAATATGCCCCCATAAAACGCACGCAGCATCCCAAATTTGTTTTTCAAAGCCTATATTAGCATTATTTTTCTCTGCCATACTGTTCTCTCCGATTGTTGTTATTTTTTATTTTATCATTTTTTACCCGATTTTGCAAGACAAAATTTACAGTTGGATACATTTTCTCTTGTGTGACAATCTTTACAGTAATAGAAATGCCACCTCTGAATTCTCTGTTCTAATGTAGAACAAAATCGTGGCAAATGCCCCATTTTTGTTTGTGCTAAGATAAATTTGGGAGTTACTCCCAAATCAGCATTGAATGACGGACAAAATCCGTCATTCAAAATTTGCGCAGTAAAACTTGCTAAATTAAGGTAAAAAATGCCCCCAAACGATAAAAAATCATTTGGGAGTAATATGGGAGTAAAAATTTGAAAGTCATCGAAATTAGCAGATATTGTGGTATTATTTGTTTACTAACCACTATATTTCGTGGTTGAAAAATTTGTTTTTAAGCCTCTGACTCCGTCATTTGAATTAGTCTCCGCCAAAAAAGAAACGCGAGCGCCGTATCGCGCCCGCGTCGAAATTTTATTAAGCTTTAAGCCGCTTTATAAACGTAACAGCTTATCTTGGAAAGAGTTACTTCACCGGAGCAGTTGCTTTCAAGAACTTCAGTACCCGCTCTGTCGCCGTCGATATAGAGGTTCCAGTTGCCGTCGGGAAGAGTAAACTGCTGGTCTTCCGTTTCAGCGTTGTACACGATGAGCAATACTTCGCCGCTTTCGGGATCTTTCACAGTAAATGCCACGAGCGCACCCGTAGTCTCAACTACGCTGAGGATTAAAGTGCCGTCGTCATCAAACGCGGAAACACTCCTTAAAATCGGGCAAGACTTACGGAATGCAATCAAGCCCTTGTAATACTGCATAGTTTTATATTCATCGGAACCGACTTCAAGCGCATCCCACTTCAGATTGTTTACCGAGTCGGGCGAGCTGTAGCTGTTCGAGTCGAAAGTCCCGTCTTCGCGCTTCTTCGAGCGGAGCATCTCCTCGCCTGCCTGCATAAACGGAATGCCGAGCGAGGTCTGTATGATTGCTGCGGACAGCTTGTTGCGGAGCAAGTTCAGTTCGAGAGCGTCTTCCTCTTCACCGTATACGTAGCAAATTCTGTCCCAAAGGGTATAGTTGTCGTGCGCGGAAACATAGTTTACAACCGCCGTGGGGTTGGGTGCGTACCAGTCGGCATCGCCGCCGAAATCGCTGTCCTCGACGCTACCTTTAACGCCAAAGAGTATTTTATCGATAAGAGTACTCTTTGCACCCGTTACAAAGCCGGTGTCTTCGATATCGAATACCGAACCTTTTATACCGTCGCGTATTACGTCGTTGAACATCGCTATGCCGTTGACGCCTTTGGTCGAAGTGTTTTTATTGAGCGATTCAAGCTGTGCAAGGGTTGACTGGTTGGACTTACCCAAAGTCGAGTCGTCGGCCGTCCAGCCTTCGCCGTAGATAATCGCTTCGGGGTTGTAGGCGTGTACGGACTTTTCAATCTCCTGCATTGTGGTCTTGTCGTGCAAGCCCATAAGGTCAAAACGGAAGCCGTCGAGGTTATATTCTTTCTGCCAGTAAGTTACAGAATCAACCATAAATTTACGCATCATTGCGCGCTCGGAAGCAGTTTCGTTACCGCAACCCGAACCGTTAGAGTTAACGCCCATCGTCGTCTTATAACGGTAGTAGTAATAAGGAACGATATATTGGAAATTGCTGTCGCCGACGTAGGTGTGGTTATAAACAACGTCCATAACAACGCTTATGCCCTGATTGTGCAATGCCTGTACCATCTGCTTGTATTCGTTTACGCGCACCGCGCCGTCCGTAGGGTCGGTCGAATAACTGCCCTCGGGTACATTGTAGTTCTGAGGGTCGTAACCCCAGTTAAACTGAGTGTTCTTGCTTTCATCTACGGAAGCGTAATCAAACGAGGGCAAAAGGTGAACGTGTGTTACGCCGAGTTCCTTTAAATAATCAACGCCTACGGGAAGACCGCTTCCGTTTTTAAGTCCCGTTTCAGTGAACGCAAGGTACTTACCCTTATACTGTGAATTTGTGATATTGTTGGAGAAGTCGCGGATGTGTACTTCCCAGATTTCCGCGTCGGTGTAGTTTTCAACCGCGGGGTTGTCGAAAGGAGTTTTCGTCCAGCCCGTGGGGTTGGTTCTCTCGAGGTCGAGTATCATACCGCGCTGACCGTTCAGTCCCGCCGAACGCGCGTAAGGGTCAACCACCTCGTTTGAGCCGAGCATAGTATCAACCGTGTAGGTGTAATATTTACCGTCGAGGTTCTCGTCAACGGTCAGGCTCCATAAGCCCTTTTCACCCTTAACGAGCGGCTGGGAAGTTTTGCCTTCTTCACCCGTTCCCGCATCGTAAAGGTTTAAAGTCACCTTGGAAGCCGTAGGCGCCCAAAGACGGAACGTCGTGGAATCGGCTTTAAGCTCAACGCCGAGTTCGCCGTCGTAAGCGTAAGCATTGTCAAACGCCTTGCTTGACATATAAGTCAGGGGCATTACCGTTACGGGAGCAAATCCGGTTACGGTAAGCGTGTACTTTTTGGTAATATCGATTTCCGACGGTAAGTTGATTATGTTAGAGTCAACCTTCGTAATTTCAACCGTCTTGCCGTCGGCGTCGGTTAAGACAACGTCGTCCTTGGTAAGTTTTATACTGCTTTCGCTGAGCCTTACGCTTATGCGTTTTAAATCAAGCAAATCAGCGACGTTTATTTTGACTATAGCCGTAAGTGTTTCACCTCCGTCATCACTTGAATACGCCTTTGGATCGCCTGCCTTGGTGTAAATGATAGTGCGGTCACCTTCAAGCGCGATGAAACGGTCGTCACCGGTACCGTCTTTCGTCGCGGTACCCCATTCCGAGCCGCCGGGATCGGAGCAACCCGTACGGATTATAAAGCCTACCTCTTCAACGTCGGCAGGTAAATTCCATACGACCCTTGCGCCGTACTTGCACTCGGTAAAGGTGTAACCTTTGCCTGTTACGGTGCCGTACCAAAGCCAGATGTCGCAGTTTTCATAACCCGAAGAACGGTTGTAGTAAATTACCAACTGTCTTTCCCCGTCGGGTATATCGGGCAACTCTTCGGTTTGCGACGGATTTCCGTGATTGGGATTATCGGGAGTTTCCGGTACTTCGGTACAAGCCGACAATGCAAATGCGAAAACTATTAATACGCTTAAAAGCGCACTAAAAAATTTTTTTCTCATACATTCTCCTTAAAAATATATTAACGCTAATATTATACCATTAATTATATTTTTTGCAATACCTTTGTTAAAATTTGAGCCTATTTTTTTGCCTCTTATTGACAGCAATTATATAATGTGGTAAAATCAATCCGTTGAATTATCACCGCGCTCTGCGCGGTTTAAGGGGGAATTTAAAAAATGAAGTTCAAAAAAGTAGCCACTATTTTACTCGGTGGTGCGCTTGCGCTCGGAACGGTGTTACCGATTGCCGCCTGCGCCGAAAGCAAGCCCGTAACGTCGGATACGCTTTACGTAAGAAAAGCCGAAAACATCTCCGACGACTTTATTATGGGTATGGACGCAAGCGCCGTTCCGGCGCTTGAAAAGAGCGGCGTAAAGTATTACGACTTTGACGGAAACGAAGCCGACGTTTACAAGACCCTTTCCGAAAACGGTATTAACTATATAAGGGTACGCGTATGGAACGACCCTTACGATGCGGACGGTAACGGCTACGGCGGCGGCAACTGCGATATTGACACCGCGGTGGAGATAGGCAAACGCGCGACGAAATACGGAATGAAGCTTTTGGTAGACTTCCACTACTCCGACTTCTGGGCAGACCCTTCCAAACAGATGGTACCCAAAGCCTGGGCGAATATGAAGTTTAACGAAAAGTGCAACGCACTTTACGAATACACAAAAGAGTCGCTGCAAAAGCTCAAAGACAATAAAATCGAAATCGGAATGGTGCAGATAGGCAACGAGACAAACGGCAAGCTGTGCGGCGAAACAAACTGGAACGCAATATGCAGTCTGTTCGACAACGGTTCGAAAGCCGTAAGAGAGGTGCTGCCCGACGCGCTCGTTGCAGTACACTTTGCAAACCCCGAAAAATCGGACAATTACAGAAATTACGCGGCAAAGCTCAACGATTACTACGTTGATTACGACGTCTTTGCATCGTCCTACTACCCCTATTGGCACGGTACGCTCGATAATCTTTCTGAAATACTTTCCGAAATTGCGGAAACTTACGACAAAAAAGTAATGGTAGCGGAAACCTCGTATGCGTTCACGGCGGAGGACACCGACTTTTCCTCCAACACGATAGGCGAGGGCGGTGCGTTCTTAAAGCCCTATCCCTTCACCGTACAGGGTCAGGCTAACAGCGTTGCGGACGTCATCTACACCGTTGCGAACATCCCTAACGGAATAGGTGTGTTCTATTGGGAAGGCACATGGATAAGCGTAGGCACTTCATCGTGGGAAGAAAACTCCGCGCTTTGGGAAGAGCACGGCTCGGGCTGGGCTTCCTCCTATGCGTCCGACTACGACCCTAACGACGCAGGCAAGTATTACGGCGGTAGCGCTGTGGACAATCAGGCGTTTTTCGACGCGAACGGAAAACCGCTTGAATCGCTCAAGGTTTTCGCACTTGCCAAAACGGGCAACGAGGTCGAAGAAAAACCCGACGCCTTAGAAGATATAACAGTTCTGTGCATACTCGGCAAAAAGCTGAATCTTCCTGCCAAGGTCAACGCTGTTATGAACAATAACACCAAAAAAAAGGTTGACGTCGTTTGGGATACTTACGACGAAGCGGCTATGCAGAGCGGCGGCGTGAAGAAATACACGGTCAAAGGCACCGCCGACGGTATGAGCGTTACCTGCACCGTTTCTATGATTGAAGCGAACTATATCACCAATTACAGCTTCGAGGACGACGACGAGGGTACGGGCTGGAACCTGCACTTAAATAAAGTCAACCGCGAAATTTACGTTGAAGATAAAAAGACGGACTCGCTCACGGGCACTAAGCACTACCACTTCTGGGCTAATAACGCCTCTAACAACGTTGACTTTACACTCGAACAGGATATTGCCAACTTGCCGAAAGGCTCTTACAAATATTCCATTTCCATAATGGGCGGCGACGCGGGTACGACGGAAATTACCGCCTACGTAAAAATCAACGGACAAATAGTTTATTCCGCGCCCATGAAAATCACCGTTTACAACGAATGGGATACGGCGCTGATAGAAAATATTGAATTTGACGGAAACGGCACGTTTACCGTAGGCATTGCAGTCAAGTGTTCCGGCTCGAATGCTTGGGGTAAAATCGACGACGCGCTGTTAAACGATATGGAGTAAAAATTATGAAAAAATCTATTGCTCTGGGAGCCGCTCTCTGCACATTGCTTTCAGTCACGACTATGAGTGCCTGCACGCCAGCCGCACAAGTTGACCCTATTGACGATAACTACCGCGTATTCTATCAGATTTTCGTGGGTTCGTTTTCTGACTCCAACGGCGACGGCACAGGCGATTTGCGCGGAATAATCAACCGCATGGACTATCTAAACGACGGCAACATTAATTCTGGCAAGAGTCTCGGCGTACAGGGAATCTGGCTCTCGCCCATATTCAAGTCGCCCTCATACCACAAGTACGACGCGGCAGACTACTACCAAATCGACCCCAAATTCGGTACGCAGGAAGATTTGGAAGAGCTGATAAAAATCTGCCACGAACGCAACGTGAAAGTCATACTCGACCTTGCCATAAACCACACTGCAAAGAACAACGAATGGTTCGTAAATTTCGTCAATGCCCACAAAAAGAACGACACTAAGAACGAATATTACGACTACTACACCTGCGTGACGTCAAGCACAAAAGTAAACGGCAGAACATACTATTCCCTCTATAACGGTTCGGTGGAATATTACGAAGGCAACTTCGACTCCGGTATGCCCGAGCTTAACTATGACAGTCAGAAAGTCAAGGACAGAATGGTTGACGTTGCTAAACACTACCTTGACTTAGGTATAGACGGTTTCCGTTTCGACGCGATAAAGTATATCTACTATAACGACACGCCAAAGAGTGCGGAGTTCTGGGGCTGGTATATGAAGGAACTGCGCAAGCTTAAACCAGACATATACACCGTCGGCGAGTGCTGGTCTGCGGACGGTGAAATTCTAGAGTACTACCCTGCAATGAACTGCTTCAGCTTTGACACCGCACAGGTTTCAGGCATGGCGGCGACTGCGGTGCGCGGGCAGATTGACGTGTTTGCGCGGTACGTTGAAAACTTCCAGAAATCGGCAAAAGCAAAGAATGAAAACTCAATGTATATCCCCTTCCTTTCCAACCACGACTTAGACCGCGCGGCAGGCTATTTCCCGACGAAACAAGTAACATCCGATGGCAACGTGGAGCACCCCGCAACTATTGCGGCAAATATCTACCTGCTCTGCTCGGGTTCACCGTTCATATATTACGGCGAGGAAATCGGTATGAAGGGAGCGCGCGGCAGTACCAACACCGATGCAAACAGACGGCTTGCGATGCTTTGGGGGGACGGCGACACAGTTAGAAACCCCACCGGCTCAACGTATAATTCCGAATTTCAGATTAACGGCACGGTTGCCGACCATCTTAAAGACGAAAACAGTCTTATGAACTATTACGCAAAGCTTATCAGCCTGAGAAACAAGTATCCGCAGATTGCGCGCGGCAATTACAAGGCGCTTACCCCTAGGACGGGCTGTGCAGGTTTTGTTATCGAGTATAACGGCGAAAAAACAGTGCTTTTACACAACGTATCGACGGCTGCAATTGAAATAGATTTAACCGCTCTTTCCGCAGACGTGAGCGCGGTAGCCGACTATATAGGTCAGGGCAAAGCGACGGTTAACGGCGGCAAGCTTACTATTGAAGGCGAAACGTCGGTAATATTGAAATAATAATCATAATATTAAAAGCGCCTCGGCATTCAGCCGAGGCGCTTATTTTTATTTAATCATTTTTTCTTGGTGGATTTTTTCTTGGGAGCAGGTGCAGGCTCAGCCGCAACCTCTTCCTTTACAGATTCTTCCGCTACAGGCTCAACAACGGGTTCAGCCACGGGCGCTGTTTCAGGCTCTACCGCAGGTTCTACCTTAACCTCGGGTTGTTCAGCTGCAGGTTCTTCCTTTACGGGTTCAGCCGCAACCTCTTCCGTTTCCATATCCTTGCGCTGCTTGCCGTAAACGAGGTTTTCTTCCGTCTGGGCATCAAACAGGTGAATTGCCTTGCTGTCGAACGTAATGTAAATCTTGGTGCCGTAAATCATAGCCTGACGCTGTGATTCCGTCAAGTCCATAGTAGGAACGCGCACAATCATTTCCACGCCGTCGTCGGTAACTACGTGCAGGTGCAGTTCGCTGCCCATCATTTCGTTGACCTGAATAGTGCAAGGGATTGCCGCCTTGTCGGTCTTACTTGTAAGAACGATATGTTCGGGACGGATACCGAGCTTTGCGTCCTGATTTTCGGTTTCCCTCTCGGCGAGGATTTTGTTTCTTTCCTCGTCGATAGCGATATCCACGCCGTAAAGGTGTGCAACGTAGCCGCTCTTCTCCTTGGTTACGGTACAATCTAAGATATTCATCTTAGGTGCGCCGATGAACTCTGCAACGAACAGATTGCAAGGTCTGTCGAACACTTCCGAAGGGGTGCCGACCTGCTTGATATAGCCGTCCTTCATTATGACTATTCTGTCGCCGAGGGTCATAGCTTCCGTCTGGTCGTGTGTAACGTAAATGAACGTACTGTCAATCTTTTTTCTGAGAAGAATTATTTCCGCACGCATCTGGTTACGAAGTTTTGCGTCGAGGTTGGAAAGAGGTTCGTCCATAAGGAACACCTTGGAATCTCTGACCATTGCACGGCCGATTGCAACACGCTGTCTCTGACCGCCGGAAAGAGCCTTGGGCTTACGCATGAGATAGTCGGTTATGCCCAAAATTTCAGCCGCCTCGGTAACGCGTTTGTACACCTCGTCCTGCTTCATCTTTTTAATTCTCAAAGGGAACGCCATATTCTCGAATACGGTAAGGTTAGGATAGAGCGCGTAGTTCTGGAAAACCATCGCTATATCTCTGTCCTTGGGCTGTTTGTCGTTGACGACGACGCCGTCTATTTCAACCGTACCTTCCGAGATTTCTTCGAGTCCTGCAATCATTCTGAGCGTAGTTGACTTTCCGCAACCCGAAGGCCCTACGAAAACTACGAACTCCTTGTCGGCGATGTCGAGGTTAAATTCCTTTACCGCCACTACGTTTTTATCGTAAATCTTTTTTACGTTTGTTAATTTTACCGTTGCCATATTTTCCTCCTTAACCTTTGACTGCGCCGCCTGTGACGCCTTCGACGTAATATTTTTGCAAGAACATGAACAGAGCTGTGATGGGGACAGATACCACTACGCCGGCCGCGCAGAACTGTCTGTAGAACTTACCGATATTGGTAAGCGAAATCATATCCTTCATACCTACTGCGACGTTCATACCGTCATTCACTCCGTGTGCGATATAGCTTGCAAGAACGAAGTCGCCCCAAGGAGCCATAAAGCCCATAAGAATGGTATAAATGACGATAGGTTTAGCCATAGGCAAGGTTATTTTAAAGAATACCTGCGCCCTCGTTGCGCCGTCCACGCGCGCCGCTTCGTCCAATGATTTGGGGATAGTATCGAAGAATCCCTTTGATACATAATAGCCCATACCGCTCGACGCAACGTATACGAGTATCAAGCCCCAAATGGAGTTTTCGCCCGTGAGGTTGAAGTCAGCCAAAACTTTGTAGAGAAGAATTAAAGTTAAGAATCCGGGGAACATTCCGAGAATGAGCATCAAGTTCATTAACCCTTTTCTGCCCTTGAAACGCATACGCGATAAAACGTAGCTCATTGCAAGGACGAAAATAGTCTGTAATACGGAAACTATCAAGCCCATAATAAAGGTGTTTAAGAACCATCTGCCGAAATGTTTTTCGGGATTCGTAAACAAATTAATATAGTTGTCAAATCCCCATTTGCGCGGCCACAAATACTTGGTGGTACCGCCGGTTGCCGTTTCAAACGATTCGATAAATATACCGATGAAGGGCAATATCCAAATTATGCTCATTATGATAAGGATAGCGTAAACGACGACGTTGCCCACCGTCTTTTTGGTCTTCATGCCCATATGGCTTTTCTTCTTTTCAGGTACGGTCTGCATTTCCGCACCGGAGCCTACGTCTATATCGATATTAGCGTTCTTTACTTCGGTTATCTCTTCGTTACCGTTAATTTCTACGGGAACAATAGGTTCGATAGTAATATTTGCGTATTTATTAGCCATTACTGATAATCCTCCTCGTTTTTAGTAGAAGGCATTACATTATAGACGATTAGCGAAAGTACTGCGCATACGAGGAATATCATAATACCGATAACCGCCGCAAGCTTGTAGTTTGCGTCCGCGCCCGTCGTCATATCGAACAGCCAGGTTATAAGAAGGTCGGTCTTGCCGACTGCGGTAGAGCCTACCGTCGTGTAGTCGGGTGCGCCGCCTGACAGCAGGTAGATTACGTTGAAGTTGTTGATGTTGCCGATAAAGCTCGTCAGAAGGTAGGGACCCGTTACGAACAAAACGTAGGGAAGGGTAATTCTCGTGTACTGCTGCCAAACGTTTGCGCCGTCGATTTTAGCCGACTCGTAGAGGTCCTGAGGGATATTCATTAAGATACCCGATGTCATAAGCATAAGATAGGGAATACCTATCCAGATGTTTATGATAATTACCATTGCGCGCGCCCAGTTGCCGTCCTTCCAGAAAGGTATCGGCTGTGAAATCCAGCCCCATGATTTAAGCGTCTCGTTTATAAGACCCGTTTCGCCGAAAAGATTTGAGACGTACAAAAGAGATACGAACTGAGGTATAGCTATCGTCAGAACGAGTATAGTACGCCAGAGCTTTTTAAGCCTTATGCCCTTTTTGTTAATGAGCATTGCAACCAACATTCCGAGAAAGTAGTTGGTAAAGGTTGCAAAGAACGCCCACATCAACGTCCAGACCAAGACCTCGCCAAACGTCACCGAGAAGCTTCCCGAGCCGCCGTTAACCTGGAACAGAAGATTGAAGTTATCAAGGCCTACCCAGGTGAACAGGTCGTTGTAGCCGGTGTGCAGACCATCGTAGCTGGTAAACGCTACCAAAACCATGAATATAATGGGAACTACCGTGAAGAGGAAAATTCCCAGCGTGGGCAGAGCGAGGAGAGTTTTATGGAACTGCTCGTCTACGAGTGAACGCAAATCGTCCTTGGTACCCTTAATCTTTTTGCCGTCTGCAAGAATTTTATCTATTATGCCGTTCTGCTTTACATTTAAACGCCACGTATAGAAGAGCGCAAGTATAAATATTATCGAAATAAGTCCGTAAAAAAGAATCTTGAACGAATCGTCGCCAGGTACACGAACCCACACGTCGTATTCGGGATCGAGTACGGTGCCGGGGGGTGTATCACCGAGCGTATCGAAAAGGCTCAGCCAATACCCGCCCGAAAGGCACATATACAAAATGAAAACTGCCTCGAACAGTAAGAAAAGTATACCCCTTCCTACCTGTCCGCGCCAGATGCTACCGAAACCCATTATAAGGTACGATACCTTAGTCTGCCACTTTCCGTGTACGAAAATGTTGTACATATCTACAACGTCGTCTTTAATCCATATTCCGAACTTTTTAATCTTGGTCCATATGGATTTGAACAACCGCACAAACCACCCCGGTATGCCGAAAAAGAAACATTTAATGCTATACCAGATTTTTTCAAGCTTATGCATTTGCAGATACTGTAAATCTGTTAATTTTTCCACCGTTGTCCTCCTTATCTATTATTTTTAGTTAATCAAAGCCGTATCGAGAATAACCTCGATACGGCTTTTTTAGATTATTCTTCTAAGTTTATATTCACCGTAAGAAATATTATTCAGCTTCAAGCGTAATAACGCCGCTCACAATCTTGCCGTCTTTGTCAACCGTAAGGGTAAGAACTACGTATTTAGCGCCAGCCTCGTCCGCCGAAACCGTATAGTTAGGAGGGTTGCTTCCGGTCTGGCTCAATCCGGTTTCTTCGTCTATTGCGCCGAACTGAACGTTCCAAGCCTGACCCTGTCTTACTTTGAATATCTCGCCTTCAGCAAGAGTAATAGGAGCCGCTGTCTTCCAAATAATCTTGCCGTCCTTCTCAGTCTTTACCATCTTATAGTCGGTACCCCAGTCAGCCCAGGTTGTCTGAGTTTCGCTGAGGTTTTCAGTTACGCCTGCAAGGCTTGCAATTCCGCCGATTACACCAAACGCATTCTTAGCATCTTCACTCAGCCTAGTGAAGTTATCAATTGCCGTATCGTACTCATCAAGTGCAGTCTTCAAATCAGCGTCGTTTTTAGCGTCCTTGCTCTTGGTGCCGAGGAGCTTTGCAATATCCCACCATGCGCCGCCGATTTCGCCCTGAGGAGTAGCGTATTCGTTCTGTGCATTGAGAGCCGCTAATACTTCGTCGGACTTAACTTTGTCCATGTCCTGAACTGCCTTGTTGGAAGGTCCCCAACCGAATTCGTCGAAACGCGCTTCCTGACATTTTTCACCGCTTAGGTACTGAGCAAGTGCATTGCAGAACGCACCGTCTTCAGCCTTCTCGTGAGGTTTAACGCCCATAAGCTTGTTGCCCGAGTAAGAGCTGAGCTGATAGGAGGTTTCGCCTACCTTGAATTCGGGGAGCTTAGTAACGGCGAAGTTAGGGCCGAGCTTTTCCTTAGCCGTACCGCTGTCCCAAGTACCGGAAACGACTACTGCCGCGCCGCCTTGGATTTCAGTGGTGGAGCCGTCTTCGTTCTCTATTACGTCTGCATCGCCGAACTCTGCAGCCTTACTGCTGTCAACCCAAACGCCGGACTGGGTAAGTATCTGCATACCCTTCATAGCGATTATACCTTTATCGGAGTTGAAGTCGTCGTCAATCGTCCATTTTTTGGTTACGGAGTTATAGGTCCAGTTGGAATGGCAGCCTGCGCCAAAGAAGAAGGAAGCCGTGTACCAAGCCGAACCGCCAAGCTCGTAAGCAAAGCTTTTGCCTGCCGCCTCGCAATCTGCAACTATGCTTGCAAGGTCGTTGAGATGCTCTGCTGCAATGACCGTCTTATCATAGTACATAAAGTAGCCGTTATCGGAAGTGATGGGGTAGCAATACATTTTTTCGTCAATCGTTGCCGCCTTTGCAGCGCCGCCGTCGTTATTATTCTTAACGAACGTCTGAGCGGTCGGACCGAGTTCGGAAAGCGCGCCTGCTTCAACGAGTCTGCCGAGCTGGTCCTGCGCGAAGCAGTAAATATCAGCGCCGGTAGCAACGTCGGTAACCATCTTGGTAGCCGCTTCACTTTCGGACATACCGTCTACGACTACGTTGTATTTGCCCTTATACTGGGTGTTAGCCTCGAAGAATTCATTGACCTGATTTTTGGTCATCGTTACAACGCCGTCCATTTCGGATACCCAAAGGGTAATCTTGGTAGCATTGCCGGAAGGGGTGTTGGGATTGTCGGGGTTGTCGCCGTTGTCGCAGCCTGCGAAAGCTACTGCCGAGCCAACTACCATTGTGCTCGCAACGAGCAACGCTACTAATTTTTTCTTGTTCATTTTTTCCTCCAAAAATTTGTTTTAAAATTATATATTGAATTGCGCGACCGTGGTTTTGCAAATTTCAATTAAGGTTGTTTTTCGTGCGGTATCATACCGCACGAAAGGGGCGCCCCTTTCAATTTTTTTTCGGGCGCACCGTAATGC
>JAIDRY010000166.1 GCA_029061465.1 Clostridia bacterium | reverse complement strand
ATAGTACCATTATATTGTTTTTTTGAAATTTCATTAAGTATATATCGCATTATTTCCCCTCAAATAATTGCTAGTTATTTTATATAAATTAGAACTGATTTTTTGCAGTTAAGCCTTAAATTTGACTTGCCTACTTTTTATTTAGACAACATAAAACGACAAAATGTGACAAAAAATTTAAATCTTTTTTTATTTTTGATATAATTTTCTATAGAAAACAATTATTGGAGATTTTATGGATTATTTATCAAAATTTATCAACTACCTGCAAGCTACCAAGAACTTATCGGAGAAAACATTAAAAGCATATTCAAGCGATTTAAAACAATTTTATAAGTTTGAAAAGAGTATACTAAAACCTGATGTTTGCGCTTTCATCTCTTATTTAAATTTAGAATTAAAACTTAAAGACACATCTATTCGGAGAAAAATTATTACCCTTAAAAACTTTTACGATTATTTGATTGACACTGAAGTGATTGAAACTTCTCCTTTTAAAAAACTTAAATTTAAATTCAAACAAGAAAGAAAGTTGCCTAAAACCTTATCAATTTCTGAAATTTGTAAATTGTTAAAGTGTTTTGATATCGGCACAGAATTACTCTCACCATTTGCTTTAAAAGAATATATTAGAGATGCAGCGCTTTTAGATTTACTTATAAGTACAGGAATAAGAATCGGCGAAGCAGCTGCTATTACAATTGACGATATAATTACAAGCGAACATACACTTTTAATCCATGGTAAAGGCAGAAAGCAGCGTCTAATTTACATATCTTCTTCTATTACTTGGGACAGAATTAAAAACCTTTTAAAAGAATGTAAAAAGGCTAACTGCAATTATTTATTTTTAAACAGATACGGACAACCTATTTCGATACATGGAATTGAAGATATTTATAAAAAATACGTAAAAAGAGCGCAGATAAATACGAAGTCCACTCCGCACTATCTGCGCCACACTTTTGCTACTAACTTGCTTGCTAACGGCGCCGACCTTCGTTCCGTTCAAGAAATATTAGGTCACGCAAGTGTTGCAACCACCCAAATTTATACCGAAGTTACAACAAACCGTAAAAAGCAAGTTCTTAAAAAATTCAATTACAGAAATAAATTATAAAAAGGTCGGATAACATCCGACCTTTGAAAGCTTTTTACGATATACAAGATTTAATTTGTTTTAACGCAGTTTTTTCCAATCTGGAAACCTGCGCTTGGGAAATGCCCACTTCCTGCGAAATTTCCGTTTGCGTCTTGCCCTCGAAATATCTCAAAAACAATATTTTCTTTTCTCTGCCTTCCAGCTTTGCAAGCGCTTCGTATAGCGCCGCCTTTTCCGTCCACACCTCGTCGTTGTTCTTCGTGTCGAAAATCTGGTCCATGAGTAAGAGAGTGTCGCCCGCCTTATTGAATACCGGCTCGTACAAAGACACGGGGTCGGAAATTGCGTCCAATGCATAGGCAACTTCGGAAACGGCTATATTCATTTCCTTTGCTATCTTGTCATAGGTGACGTCTTCGTCCACCTCTTCAAGCTTTTCCCTTACCTTTAAAATCTGATAAGCGGTGTCCCTAATGGAGCGCGAAACACGCAAGGAATTTCCGTCGCGCAGATATCTTTTAATTTCCCCCAAAATCATAGGCACAGCGTATGTGGAGAACTTTACCCCGACGGACAAGTCGAAGTTATCTATCGCCTTGATAAGCCCCACGCAGCCCGCCTGAAACACGTCGTCCGCGTTAGCTTTCTTTGCCCAGAAACGGCGCACTAACGACAACACCAAGCGCATATTGCCTATTATAAATTTTTCCCTTGCCTGGTTGTCGCCCGCCTTTAATTTAATCATTAGTTCTTCCTGCTCCTTAGTGGAAAGCAGAGGTAGTCCCGACGTATCCACGCCGCAAATAACGACTTTTTGCAACATAATAAAATCCTCCTGATATTATGTACATTAAGTCGTTCACGCAAATAACGCGCTATTCTGCGCGCATTATTTGCCGTGATTTTTGGAAACTAAGTTTCCCTTGGCGCAACCTCTAAGGGCACACCAATATATAGTTGCGCCAATTCCCTTCCAGTGAGCCGCAGGTATGCGCAAATTGAGTGCGCTAACCCAAAAGCGTGGTTTTGGGTTGCGCCGTTAATTATTTTAAATTTTCTTTGAAATTTCTTTTTTTAGTTTTGCGATTATCTTTTTTTCGAGGCGGGATATATAGCTTTGCGATATTCCCAGAG
>JAIDRY010000165.1 GCA_029061465.1 Clostridia bacterium | reverse complement strand
ACCTTGGAAAGCTCGTGACGAATTAACCCCGCATTCTCTTTGATTATGCAAAAGCTTGCTTCCTGTCGTTCCTTATCCGTATCGAATACGCTTATATATACTTTTGCGCTCTTCAAGTCAGGCGCAACGTCAACACCCGTTACGCTGATTACTTTGGAAAGCTCGGGAAATTCAAATTTAAGCTTTCCCGAAATTACGCTGTATATCTCTTTCTGGAACTCGCCCGCAAGCCGTTCGCTTCTTATTCCTTTCATTTTAGTCCTGCTTGATTTCTTCTACCTGATAGCATTCAATAATATCGCCGATTTTAATGTCGTTAAAGCCCTCGATAGCGCAACCGCACTCAAATCCTGCGGCAACTTCCTTTACGTCGTCTTTAAAGCGTTTGAGCTGTCTTACGCCGCCCTCGACGATGAGAATATCATCACGGTAAATTCTGAGTTTTCCACCGCGGACGATTTTACCGTCAAGCACGTAACAGCCTGCGATATTTCCGGTGCCAGTAATTTTGAAGGTCTGGCGGACTTCGCATTTGCCGAGCATAACATCCTGATACTTGGGAGTGCGCATACCTTTGAGCGCTGCTTCCAAATCGTCCAAAAGCTCGTAAATAATCCTGTAAGTTCTTACGTCTACTTTGCTGCGCTCGGCAAGGGTTTTTGCCTTAACGTCGGGGCGGACGTTGAAGCAAAGTATCATTGCCTTTGCCGATTCGGCAAGCATTACGTCGCTTTCCGTAACGGCGCCCGCCGCGCTGTGAATAACTTTAACCTGTACTTCTTCATTTGAAAGCTTAAGAACTGACTGCTTTACAGCTTCAACGGAACCCTGCACGTCGCCCTTTATTATGAGGTTAAGATTTTTAAGTTTCTCGTCAGGGAGTGCGCCGAATGCGTCGTTGAAGTCAACGTTTTTAAGCGACTTAGTCTTTTCAATACTTATCTTATCCTTTCTTTCGGAAAGCACTTGCTTCATAAGCGCCTGGGACACGGCGTTAATCGTATCGCCCGAATTGGGGACTTCCTCGAATCCGAGCACGTTTACCGCCATTGAGGGACCTGCTTCCTTTACAGACTTGCCGGTATCGTCAATCATGGCGCGGACCTTACCCATTGTAAGGCCGGATATAATGTTGTCACCTGTGTGCAAAGTACCGTTCTGTACAAGAACCGTAGCGACGGGTCCCTTGCCCTTATCGAGTCTTGCTTCTATTATAATTCCCCTTGCTTCCTTCTCGGGATTAGCCATAAGCTCTTTCATTTCAGCAATGAGAATGAGGTTTTCCAAAAGGTTGTTTATTCCCTCGCCTGTCTTGCAGGATATGGGACAAACTACGGTCTTGCCGCCGTAATCTTCGGGGAATATTTCGTAGCGCATTAAATCCTGTTTGATTTTATCTACGTTTGCGCCTGTTTTATCTATCTTGTTTACCGCAACGAGAATTTCTACTCCCGCCGCCTTTGCATGGTTGATAGCTTCAACCGTCTGCGGCATTATTCCGTCGTCTGCGGCAACGACAAGAATTACTATATCCGTAACCTGAGCGCCGCGCGCACGCATTGCCGTAAACGCTTCGTGTCCGGGGGTATCGATAAACGTTATTCCCTTACCGTTGACTTTAACGGTATAAGCGCCGATATGCTGTGTAATTCCGCCCGCTTCGCCCGCTGTAACCTTCGACTTTCTGATATAATCTAAAAGCGAAGTTTTGCCGTGGTCTACGTGTCCCATTACCGTAACTACGGGTGCTCTGGAAACAAGGCTTTCAATCTCTTCAAACGTATCCGCCTGCTGCTCGATGAGCACTTCCTCTGCGGTCTTTTCGGGTTTGTATTCAAGCTCTACGCCGAAGTCTGCGGCAATAAGCGCAGCCGTGTCGTAGTCGATAGAACCATTTACGTTCGTCATAACGCCCTCTTTAAAAAGGCGGTTGACTATTACGGTTGCGGTAATGCCGATTTTTTCTGAAAGCATTTTGATAGGCACGTCGTCCGTGGTAACTACCGCGTGCTCAATCTTTATAGTCTGA
This sequence comes from Clostridia bacterium, assembly GCA_029061465.1. Lineage (GTDB taxonomy): Bacteria > Bacillota > Clostridia > Christensenellales > Borkfalkiaceae > Coproplasma. The sequence goes on along the minus strand of JAIDRY010000165.1, from coordinate 340 downwards.
ACGGTCTTTTGCTTATCTTTTTTAACTCTTAACTTTCTGTAACCGCTCTTATTTTCGTCAAAATCCTCAATGCTTGCGCCCTGCTGTTTTGCAAGCGTACGCTTGTTTACAGTGCGCTTATCTTTTTCAATATAGGTCTTTTCAAAGTTCTGTTTCTTTTTATCGGGCCCGAAATTTTTGCCTTTGCCCGCAGCGGGTATTGGTGCGGGAGCGGGAACGAATTTCTGCGCGCCCTGCATAGGTCTTGACACGCCCGCGGGCCGCTGAGAATTAAACGGCTTTTGCGGACGAGTATCGCGGTTGATAAACGTCTTATTATCCGCGGCGGGCTTTCTTGCTC
>JAIDRY010000164.1 GCA_029061465.1 Clostridia bacterium | reverse complement strand
CCGAGCTCTAAACAATGCTATTCGGCGGCAGCGTCAGAAGGGTATTAGCGCAATTTCTTATAGCGGGTTTTCAGTTGATGTTTTAGAAAATAATAAGAGCAAAATCAATTTATTAAGACGACGTGTTGCGCATAATAAAATTATATTGGAGGGAGAGAAAGAATTTAGCGCCGCCGAATTGTTGTCGGCGTTATATGAAACGCTGCCTATAAGTTATCAATCTGGATTTAGAGATGGTATAAATGGTTGTAAGAATCGTCTGAAAGTTCCAAAGAGTTTAATTATTAAATTATAATGTATATCCCCCGAATGGCTGTGTCCATCGGGGGATTCGAATTGAACATGTTTTGCGACAGAATTATTTTATTTTTTATTGTAATTTTTTTTATTTTTTTTTTATTTTCGTTTTATTTTTTTGTTTTGTATAATTACTGTCGCATGAAAATTTTTATGCCTTAAAACAAGCTGTTTTGAACTGTTTTTAAGCGAAAAATGCTCAAAATCAAGTACTTTTGAAAGGCGGTGGTCGCTTCAAGTCCAACAAGCGGAGCCATTCCGGTGATAATGGCGTAGATGATCTACCTGTTCACATATCGCGTGAGCGCGAAGCGCGATGCTCTGCCGCTCCGACTTGTCGGCACAAAGTAAGGTTCCCGTTTACGGGATACGGCAGAACACAGAAGTTAAGCTCTATTGCGGCGCCCGTCGACGAAGTCGCCGCACGGAGCGTAGCGAAGTAAAGTACTTAGGGATATGAAATGACGTTGCCGGATTTCAATTAAAAACGCCCGATTTTCAACGAAAATCGGGCGCTTTTTTTTTTACAAACTACTTTTATAATCGGTGCCCCATATACGCATTGCTTCCAGAATGGGCTTTAAAGTTTTGCCGAGAGTGGTAAGGGAATATTCTACGCGCGGAGGTACTTCCGCGAATATTTCACGCTCTATAAGTCCGTCGTCTTCCAAAGCGCGCAGATTGTCCGTCAATACTTTTTTACTGATGGCGGGGATAGACTTTATAAAATCGGTAAACCTTTGCTTTTCGTTGTACACCAAATTGCGGATAATCAAAAGTTTCCACTTATTCCCTATAAGCTGTACGCACGTTGCAACGGGACATTCGGGCAATTCTTCTTTGGTCAGCATAACAATTTCTCCTTTCGGATATTATAGCAATACAATACAAACAAGTCAATAGTTCAAAATAGAAACTTAGTAACAAAACTATTACTTGATAATAGAAAAGTAACGTTATTGCAATGCGGCTTTTTATTTGTTATAGTGTGACTGACAAAAACGACAGGAGATTTTATTATGAACAACTACAAAAAAATCAGCACCACAAACGAACCCCGCACGGAGCTTCACGACGCTTTGGGCTTGACGGGAGCGGAGATTAGTATCAACACGTTGCCTGCGGGCGCAAGCGTACCGTTCGTTCACTCGCACAAGCAGAACGAAGAGATTTACGCAATTCTCGAAGGCAAGGGATATGCGGTAATAGACGGCGAAAAAGTCGAGTTGACGGCGGGCGATTTCGTACGCATCAGCCCCGCGGCGAAAAGACAGTTTTTTGCTTCCGAAGACTCGGCTATCAAATACGTTTGCATACAGGTAAAGGAAAATTCACTTGAAGGTTATACAATGACCGACGCAGTGGTATAACAAAGGTATGGCAAATAAGCTTGATTATTTAATTGAAAAATTGTGCGAAGAGCGGGGCGAAAGAGTACCCGCTTTTCTCGCAAGTGAAAAATTCAGATTGTTCCGCGCGCTGGTAAACATGCGTATGCCGAAAGAGGCAAGCAAAGAGTTTTTGAAGATTCAGGACGAATATTTGCAGGAGCAGTTAAAGCTTAAAGGGATAACCGATTTTGCCGAACTTTCGCCCGTTACCCCCGATATATACCTTTGGCAAGGTGATATTACCACGCTTAAATGCGACGCAATTGTCAACGCTGCAAACTCGCAAATGCTCGGCTGTTTTTGCCCTAACCACGGCTGTATAGACAACGCCATTCACACCTTTGCGGGCGTACAGCTTAGGCAGGAGTGCGCCGAAATTATGAAAGCGCAGGGCAGGGAAGAAGAGGCGGGGCAGGCCAAAATAACCAAGGCTTACAACCTGCCGTGTAAATACGTTCTGCACACCGTCGGTCCGATAGTGCACGGCGGACTTACAAAACAGCACGAAAACCTTCTTGCCGGCTGTTACCGTTCGTGCCTTGCTCTCGCGGATAAAAACGGCTTACAAAGCGTGGCGTTTTGCTGTATTTCTACGGGCGAATTCCATTTCCCCAACGAAAGAGCGGCGCAAATTGCAATACGAACGGTTGAGGAATACAAACGGCAAACTCAAAGAAAAATCAAAGTAATTTTCAACGTGTTTAAGGATTACGATTATGAAATCTATGCAAGATTACTCGGAGCAAATAAATAAGTTAAAGGCGGCTCTCGACAGTGCGGACGCCGTAGTTATAGGCGCGGGCGCGGGGCTTTCCA
>JAIDRY010000163.1 GCA_029061465.1 Clostridia bacterium | reverse complement strand
AATTGTCTATATCGAGCGCGTACTTTGCCTCCGCCAAGGTATCGGCAAGAGCTTTAAGTTTTAATCTGTAATCGTCGGCTTTAAACATAATAAACCTATCTCACGAAAATTAGCTTCTATTCTGCGAAGCAAATTTTCCGTGATTTTTGGAAACTAAGTTTCCCTTGGCGCAATGCCTAAGGGCAAACAATTATATAATTGCGCCAATTCCCTTCCAGTGAGCCGCAGGTATGCGCAAATTGTGGCTTCGACCAAAAAACGTGGTTTTTGGTCGAAGAGTAAATTATTATAATTACGGGAGTTGATAAACGCAGAGAAACGAGCAGAACGAGGAGCGCGAGGAAAACCCGAGGGAGCTTACTAAGGCGTAAGTGACCGAGGGTTGCCGCAGCGCGACAAAGTTATGCGAAGTTTATATGCGTTTAGGAGTGGTCCTTCCAATAGCAACAATCTTTATACTTTTTACCGCTTCCGCAGGGGCAGGGGTCGTTTCTGCCGACCTTGTCCTTTGCCGTGGCTGGGATTTGCTTGCCTTCGGAATTAGTCATTAAATCCTTAGGGGGCTGGGGTGCGTCGCCTATGACGGGTCCGCTTTCCGCAGCGGGTGCGGGCTTGGCCGCAGCTTTTGCGGCTTCTTCACGCTCACGCACCTTTTGCTCCATAACTTCACGTGCCTTTGCCGCAACGGCAGGGTTCATAGCCATTCCCTGCGGTCTTTGGGGAGGAACGGGCACGCCGTTCTGCACACGCACTATGCGGCCCTTTAAAAGTCTTGAAATGGTAGTCGTCTGAATTCTGTCTATCATTTCGTCGAACATCTCGAAGCCTTCCTGCTTATACGCAATTACAGGGTCCTGCTGAGCGTAGCCGCGAAGGCCTATACCCTTTCTGAGCTGGTCCATGGCGTCGATGTGGTCAATCCAGTTTCTGTCAACGCTGCGGAGAAGTTCGTTTCTTTCAACCTGACGGTAGTCAACCTGTCCGTCCGTCATCTCCGCAATATTGACTATTTTCTGCTCGTAAGCCTTTATAACTTCCTTTGAAATTTTGTTTATAGCGTGCTCGTAATCCCAGCGTTCGAGCATTTCACGCGTTACTACGAAGGTGCACTCGTCAGGGTAAACCTTCTGCTGCAGAGCCTCGTTCAATGCGTCCTCGTCCCACTTCTCGGGCATAGCGTCGGTATTCACCGCTTCGCGCACAACCTTTTCGATATAGTCGGGGATATATTTGAGCATCTGCTCGTGCACGTCCGCACCGCGGAGCACGTTTAATCTTTCGCCGTAAATGGTTTTACGCTGTTCATTCATAACCTCGTCGTACTGGAGGGTATGCTTTCTTATGCCGAAGTTTCTGCCTTCTATAGCCTTCTGCGCGTTCTCTATACTGCGCGTAAGCATTTTGGATTGCAGACACTGGTCGTCGTCAATTTTAAATACGGCGTAAAGCTGTTTCATTCTCTCGCCGCCGAACCTCTTTGCCAAATCGTCTTCGAGCGAAATGAAGAATATGGAAGCGCCGGGGTCGCCCTGACGTCCGGAACGTCCGCGAAGCTGGTTATCAATACGGCGCGATTCGTGGCGCTCAGTGCCGAGTATGCACAGACCGCCCGCGGCGATAACTTCCTGCTTTTCGGCGTCAGTTTCCTTTTTATAACCGTCGTAAAGCTCGGCGTATCTTGCTCTCGCCTTCTGCTCTTCCTCGGTAAATTCTCTGTCCGCATAAGATATAGCCACTTCAACCATATCGTGGTCGTAGCCCTCCTCGCGCATACGCTTTTTAGCAAGATATTCGGGGTTACCGCCAAGCAATATATCGGTACCACGACCCGCCATGTTGGTTGCAATGGTAACCGCGTTAAGTCTGCCCGCCTGCGCGACTATTTCAGCCTCGCGCTCGTGGTTTTTAGCGTTCAGTATGTTGTGCTTAACGCCGTTTCTTCTGAGTAATCTTGAAATCTCTTCCGACTTTTCAACGGTAACGGTACCTATCAAAATAGGCTGACCGGTTGCGTGGCGCTCGACGACTTCGTTTACGATAGCCCTCTTTTTGCCCTCTACGGTGGAGTAAATCATATCCGCATAGTCGACGCGCTGTACGGGACGGTTGGTGGGGATGGGAACGACGTCGAGTGAGTAAATAGTTCTGAATTCGTCCTCTTCCGTCATAGCGGTACCCGTCATACCCGCAAGCTTCTTGTAAAGGCGGAAATAGTTTTGGAAGGTAACTGTTGCGTGGGTCTTGTTCTCCTCCTTAACCTTTACCTTTTCTTTAGCCTCTATTGCCTGATGCAAGCCGTCAGAATAGCGTCTGCCGTTCAATACACGGCCGGTAAATTCGTCTACGATAAGTATTTCGCCGTCGGGGGAGACAATATATTCCTCGCCGTTATGGAACAGCTCGTGCGCTTTCAACGCCTGCTGTATATGATGGTTTAAATCGGCGTTTTCTATATCACCGAGGTTTTTGATATTGAAGAACCTTTCCGCCTTTTCCGCACCCTTCTCGGTAATGGTTACCGACTTATCCTTGCGGTCGATAATATAGTCCCAGTTCTCCATTTCTTCAAGGATTTTTTCAAGCTTCTCGGCGGCAATTCTGCCCTCTTCCGTTTCCTTCTTTTTCTTGGAAGGGATATTCTTTTCGGCGTCCTTTTTATCGTCGTCGAAACCGCCGTTCAGGGTGCGGACGAACTTGTCCACGTCCTCGTAAAGCTTAGAGCTTTCACCGCCCCTGCCCGAAATAATGAGGGGGGTTCTCGCTTCATCAATTAAGATACTGTCGACCTCGTCGATAATGCAGTAGTTAAGCTCGCGCTGAACCATAGAGGGGATTGAAGTTTTTAAGTTATCTCTCAAATAGTCGAAACCAAGCTCGTTATTCGTTGCGTAAATGACGTCGCACTTATAAGCCTTCTGCTTGTCCGCGTCGTCCATACCGGGTACGACTACGCCGACGGTAAGTCCCATAAATTTATGAACCTTACCCATCCACTCGGCGTCACGCTTTGCGAGGTAGTCGTTGACGGTAACGATATGCACGCCCTTGCCCGTAAGCGCGTTTAAATACGCGGGTAGGGTTGAAACGAGGGTTTTACCTTCACCCGTTTTCATTTCGGCTATACGCCCCTGATGAAGGCATATACCGCCGACTATCTGCACGTGAAAGTGCTTCATTTTAAGTACGCGCCAGCTTGCCTCTCTGAACGCGGCAAACGCGTCGAACATAATGTCGTCAAGCGTTTCGCCGTTTGCAAGTCTTTCCTTTAAAACGTTGGTCTGGTTTTTAAGCTCTTTATCGTCCATTTTGGAGTACTTTTCGTCAAGAGCTTCAACCTTGTAAGCAAGCTTGTTAAGTTTTTTGAGTGCGCTTCTCGAATCCGCACCGAGAATAAATTTGATTAAACCCATATCAAAATCCTTGAAAATATTTTAACCTTATTTTATTGTACTATAAATTGAAATGGTTGTAAAATTAATTTGGTAATTTTTTGAAATTAGTTTGCCAAAATTTACGCCATATCTATTTATAAACAAAATTAAACACGGTTAAACCGTACGCTGATTTTACCATACGTTATAAAAGCAGTTTTGCTATTGACCGTTTAATAATTAAATGATATAATGTAATAAGATATTTTTAAGAGGAAAAGATGAAAAAATTAAAATTTTTGATTTTATGTGTTTTAGTCACTTTATCTATGCTTACAGCGGCTGCCTGCACTAATATAGAGTTCGATTATAATATTGACTTTTGCGTAGACGGAAAAACTATAGCGAGCGCGGGAACGAACGGCGACAAAATTTCTATGCCTAAAAATCCAGAAAAGGACGGCTATGCCTTCGAGGGTTGGTTCTGGGACGACGGTGAATGGGAAAAGCCGTTTACTCTTAATTCAATTCTCGACCAGCCCATACAGGATGTGAACAGATTTACCGTATACGCGAAATGGAAAAGCACGGTATATTACACGGTAGTTTTCAATGCTAACGGCGGCAATGGCTCTATGTCCGATATGACTGCGGCAAAAGACGAAAAAATTACTTTATTAAACTCCTTCACACCTACGCAGGATTACGTTTTCGGCGGCTGGAACACCAAGGCCGACGGCAGCGGTAAAGCGTACGCGAACGGCGAAAGTGTAATCAACCTTTGCAATGCGGGCGAAACGGTAACCTTATACGCCCAGTGGCACGAGTTGGAAAGATTTTATTTCACGGTAATATTCGACAGTAACGGCGGCAGCGGACAAATGGATAGCCAGACCGTAAGGGCGGATATTGCTACCAAACTGAACTATAATTGTTTTTATGCTCCCGACGGTAAAGTATTTCTTTGTTGGAATACCAAGGCGGACGGCAGCGGTGTGACTTACGGCGACCATGAAGATATCATAATACTTTGCTCGGGCGACGAAAGCATAACCTTATACGCGCAGTGGATTTCACCATTCTGCACCATAAAATACGATGCGAACGGCGGTAAAGGCACTATGGAAGAGCAAAAGACGTTTCAGGGAATAACGTCGTATTTGAGCAGAAATTCGTTCGAAAAGGACTATCACTCTTTCAACGGCTGGAACACCGAAGCCGACGGCAGCGGAACTTCTTATGCAAATAACCAAGCCGTAAAAGATATTTGTCCTATGGGCGAAACCGTTACCCTTTACGCGCAATGGAAAGTAAACGACGGCGTAACTTTTATAAACAGCAAAAACGACCTGGAAAAGATAAGGCAAAACCTGAACGGTGTTTACGTTCTTACCACGGATATCGACTATCAGGGGCAATCAATCACTCCACTTGCCTCTAACGACCAGTTTAAAGGCACTTTCGACGGCAACGGCCACGTGATTAAAAATTTTAATTATTTACCGACTAAAATCAACCCTTCTACTGCCACAAGCGGCTTCTTCGGAAACATCGGCAACTCGGGACACGTATGCAACCTCGGGCTTACCGGATTTACGGTGTTAGGGTTTACGGTTGGCGCGTTTGCAGACACAAACTACGGTGTTATTGAAAACTGCTATGCAGACGGAATTGTAAACTGCAACGATTTCGGCTTTTCTTACGCCATACACGCGGGCGGAATAGTCGGCGGCAACCACGGCATAGTGAGGAACTGTCTGTTCTCGGGCAGGATTTCCGTAAGCTTAACCGCGGGCGACGCAACTGTAGGCGGCGTTACGGGACTGAATATGCTGACAACGGAAAATTGCCTCTGCGCCGGCGACGTTATAATTCAGCTCAGCCGCAACGGCATGTGCGATTCAATAAGCTACGTAAGCTACGATTATTACAAACTCGGGGTAAGCAAAAATAACTACTATTTAAGCGCTATGGAAATTGTCCTGTACAAAAACGATGAATTATCAAAGTGCGAAATCAGTAAAAACGCAACGGCGGCTTCTTCATCAAAGTTAGATACGACTGCGTTCTATACCGACACCTTAAATTGGGACGAAAGCATCTGGGATTTCTCCGACCTCGACTCGTCAACCTCAAAGTATCCCGTTTTAGTAAAGAAGTAATAAATAATTAAAAGCACGCCCCCGACGGAAACCGTCGGGGGCGTTAGTTTTAAATTATAAAGCTTAGTATTAAAAGCACAATCCAAGTA
>JAIDRY010000162.1 GCA_029061465.1 Clostridia bacterium | reverse complement strand
GCGGCACACCGCGACTACACCACGGCCTACACCCTCGGTGAAAATCAAAAAACAGTCAACTATACCGACAGCCAGACAAAGGGCGACTGCGACTATATAGCAAACGTTTTAAACTCGGAAAACGGCTTTATAACCGCCGAAATGCGCGGCAGGTTTAAGGTCGGGGATATTTTGGAAGTGCTTTCACCGACGGATAATTTTAATAAAAGCTTTGAGGTAAAAACGGCTTTTACAAGCGCCGACGAAGAGGTTGAAGACTGCAAATTAGTGCAGGAAAATTACAAAATCCCCTGTCCCTACAAGCTTTGCGCGGGCGATATTTTAAGAAGAAGAAAATGAACTACTCCGTTAAAAATATCTATGGAAAAACGAATAACAATAAAGTTACGGTAAGCGTGCCCGGCTCTAAGAGTATAACGGCGCGCGCCCTGCTTCTTGCCGCCCTTGCCGAGGGGACGAGCACTCTTTACGGCGCGCAGTTCTCAGACGACTGCCAGACCTTTATAGAATGTTTAAAGGCTTTAAAAATCTCCGTGGAAGTTGACGGAACTACGGTAAAGGTTACGGGTTGCGGCGGCAGGCTTTCAATAAAAGAGGCAAGCTTAAACGTAGGCAGTGCAGGCACTGCAGCAAGGTTTTTACCCGCCTTTCTCGCATTCCAAAAAGGCAAATTTACTTTGAATTGTTCGGAGCAAATGAAATCCCGCCCGCAGGCGCCTTTAATTAACGCGCTTAAAAGCGTGGGTGCAAAATTTACTTTTCTTGAAAAGGAAAATTCATATCCGTTCATTATCGAGGGAACGGACAGCCCCGAGACTTACGCCGAGGTTGACGTTACAAAAAGCAGTCAGTATCTGTCCGCCGTATTAATGTCGGCTGTGTGCGCTAAAAAGCCGTTTACCGTAAAGCCCGTCGGCTCGCACGGAAACGACTATATAAATATGACGCTGGATATGATGTGGTCGTTCGGAGTAACGGTAGAAGATAAGGACGGCAAGTATATCGTTGACGGCGGCTACTTACCGAAAAAATACGATATCGAGCCGGATGTTTCTGCGGCTTGCTACTTTTACGCGATAAATAAAATTTTAGGCACTAATATCGAAGTGCGCGGAATTATGCCGCACAGTATGCAGGGCGATATAAAGTTCATCAATCTTTTAAAAAACTTCAACGGCGGCAAAGTCGATATGGGCAGCTTTTCAGACCAGGCATTGACATTAGCGGCAATTGCACCCTATCTTGAAAGCCCTACCGAAATATGCAACGTTGCACATATCCGCAGACAGGAATGCGACCGTATCAACGCAATGGCGGTAAATTTAAAGGCAATGAACGTCAAATGTGAGGAGCGCGAAGACGGCATTAAAATTTATCCGTCCGCGCCCAAACCCGCGCATATCAATACTTTCGGCGACCACAGAGTCGCAATGAGCTTTGCGCTCACAGGACTTAGGTCAGACGGAATAGTTATAGAAAACGCGGAAGTTTGCAAAAAAACATTTAAAAACTATTTCACCGTGCTCGACGGCGTAGTAAAAGATATTACGGCTAAATGAACATAATAAGTTTATGGAAAGAATAGTAATACATTCCGACTTGAATAACTTTTACGCCTCGGTTGAAAGGCTGTTAAATCTCGACCTTGCGGGCAAGCCCATAGCCGTTTGCGGCAACAAGGAAGAGCGGCGCGGAATAGTTCTTGCTAAGAGCGAGGAAGCAAAAAAGTTCGGCGTAAAGACGGGCGATACCGTCTGGCAGGCGCAGAGAAAGTGCGAGGGGATTATAATAGTTCCGCCGCACTTTGATAAGTATATGGAATATTCGCGCAAGGTCAAAGGCATTTACGCGGAATATACAGACCTGATAGAGAGCTATGGCATCGACGAGTGCTGGCTGGACTTAACCCACTCCACGCTAGTATTTCCGCCGTATGCAAACAAATATAAAGAGGTAGACGGAGAAAAGCATTTTACCGACGAATACCTCTTATTTCTCGGCGACCATATAAGAAACGAGGTTAAATCTAAGCTCGGCTTAACGGTGTCCTGCGGGGTGTCGTTCAACAAGGTGTTTGCAAAACTCGGTTCCGAGCTCAAAAAGCCGGACGGCACTTCGGTAATATCCAAGCTCAACTATAAATCCGTGGTGAACGGTCTGCCCGTCGAGGACTTGCTTTACGTCGGCAAAGCCACGCGCGAAAAGCTGTATAGAATGGGCTACAACACCATAGGCAAGCTTGCCGCCGCGGAGGATAGCGAAATAAGCGGAGCGCTCGGCAAGGCGGGGGAAACTCTTTTAAAATTCGCCCGCGGACTTGACAGTGAAGAAGTCAAGCATATGGACGCTAAGCGGGAGTATAAGTCAATAGGCAATTCCTGCACTTATCCCGACGACGTAACCAACTTAAACAGAGTGGAAAGGCTTTTATACGTGCTGTCGGAAAGCGTCGCCGCCCGCACCCGCGCCGCAAATCAGGGGCTTGCGGACACGGTGCACCTTTGGGTAAGGTATTCCGATTTAACCGACTTTTCCGTACAGAAAAAAGTTCGGCACACCGCGCTGTGCAGTGAAATAGCTCAGCACGCGTTCGACCTTTTCAAAACCCACGTAAAAGAGCCCTTTGCCGTGCGAGCGTTGGGCGTAACGGTCTCGGGCTTCGACAACGGCACGTCGCAGATAACTTTAGACGAGAGTGCGGGCAACTATAAAAAGCTTGAAGCGGTAGAGCGGTGCGTTGATAAGATACGTGAAAAACACGGCTACGACAAATTACAGCGCGGCTCGGTTGCGGCTGAACCGCCCCTTATGCGCGACGATATTAAAAACAGTCATTTAATAAAGCCCGCAAACTTCGAAGATAAATCTTAAATGCATATAATAATTTGACATTAACAGGTTACAGAATATATAATTTTAGCATACAAAAAAATAAGGAGATAAAAAAATGAAGCTACCCGAAATGTTCGGCGTAAACGTTTTCAACGACTCGGTGCAAAAAGAAACTCTGCCGAAAGAAGTGTATGAAGCTTTAAGGGCTACTATCGAGGCGGGGAAGCAGCTCGACACGTCAATCGCGGGCGCGGTTGCGGCCGCTATGAAGGACTGGGCTGTGTCTAAGGGTGCAACGCACTATACGCACTGGTTTCAACCTCTTACGGGGCTTACCGCCGAAAAGCACGAAAGCTTCATTGAGCCCGACGGCGACAAAGTAATAATGCGCCTTACGGGTAAAAGTCTGATTATTGGCGAAAGCGACGCGTCCAGCTTCCCTTCTGGCGGTTCGCGTGCTACGCATATGGCGCGCGGCTACAC
>JAIDRY010000161.1 GCA_029061465.1 Clostridia bacterium | reverse complement strand
GTTGACATCGCTCGGATTTTTGTGTAGAATAATTGCGTTGTAAAATTTACGAGGAAATTATGGAAGAATCAGAGAAGGAAATTGAAACGGAAGTTCAGACGGAAGTTCAGGCGGAAACGGCTGAACAGACAGAGGAACAGCAGGCAGAAAAGCCTGCAATGACAAAGAAGCAACAATTTATTCAGCTTTTGAAATTTACTGCATTTATGGCTTCTGCCGGAATAATTCAGTTTGCTTCAATAACTCTTTTGTATGACGTTTGGTTTAAACCGATGAATTACTACGGTATGGGCGAAGATAACGCTTACGTCGTTGCCTTTATAATAGGTTTAACTCTTTCGGTTATATGGAGCTTTACTTTCAACCGCAAGTTTACTTTTAAAGACGCGCACAACCTTAAACTTGCAATGGGGCTTGTAATTTTGTATAACTGCCTAATAGTAGTTCCACTCTCTCTTGGCGGACGGGAACTTATTAAGATTTGGGGCGCAGCCTACGATATGGTTATAACAGTAATATCCCTTTTAGTTAACTTTGTAACCGAATATTTTTGGGATAAGTTCGTAGTGTTCAATAAAAAATCAAACGACAAAATTTTAAGTCTTTTTAAAAAACGAGAAGATAAGTAAAAATAACGGCGGCAGATTTAATCTGCCGCCTGTTTTTATTTTGCTTTTATTAAATTTTGGATATCGTCAAAAAATGCTTCATCGCCTGCTTGCGATAATTGCTCGTATTCAAAGTAAACCGTTTCGGTGTTTAATTTGATATAACCACGGTAAGTGTTGTCCAAGTTTTCATAATTTACTGTATATGAAGTTAATTGCTTTTCTTGACTTTCGGTTTTAAATTCAAAATCATAATTAAACTTTTCGTTGATTACAATAGCTAAATATAAATTAAATATGTCGGTTTTAGTATCTCCGATATAATATAACTTATCTCCGCTAACCTTATCGTAATACATTAATACGCTATATTCATAAGAAATAGGTTCTACTAAGTCAAAACACTTTGAATCATTTTGTATTTGCGAAATAGTTGCGTTTTCACTTACAATATTATCACTATTATAATTATTATGCAAAGGATTACCCACCGTAAAGAAAATTATTAAAAATACTCCAAGAACGGTAACAAATGCGCCCGCAAAACCCCACCATTTTTTAATCCGCGGTTTTACAACAGCTTTTTCAGGAATTTGGTCAACAATAGATTTGCAGAAATCCAAATCCCCTTGGGTGATGAGCTTTGCTCTGTCTTTTTCAGCCTGCCGTTGCAGTTCCTTTCTAATATCCATAAAAAATCCTTAATGTATGTAAACTTTTAATACCGAATCGATATTTGTTGCAAAATTTATATTGAAATATGCAGATGAAGGATAACCAAACCCTGTAGCAACCGCAATAAATTTATAGCTAATAGAAGAGCCGTCGTTGCGGTGATATTTTACCTCGTCATAGCCGAACCCGACCATAACGTGATTATCATAATATTTTGTATAATCTAAAATATCATAATCGTCTAAATTGTAAATTACGCAAGTATTATAAGTGCTTAAAAACAGTGCGGAAGGCTTGCCGTCGTCTATGGCGCTTTTAAAAGCTGAATAGTCTATTTTTCCACTACTCATAAGCGAGGTGTAGTCACAGCTTAAATTTTTCCTTGCGCAATAAGTTTTTAATCCGCTTTTAAAATTAGCTTCCGATATACCGTTGTTTGACCCTTTCATATCCGAAAAAAGCTGTACTATCGTATCCTGAACGTAAGCATCCTGTAAATTATAGCGGTATAAACCGTTAGTAGTAAATCCAGCAGTATGATTAGGGATTAAATCCTCATAAAACCTATCGTAATAACCTACAATATTTCCACCGGCTTTTGCCGCACAGCAATTCGTTAGTCCTCCTGAAACACTATATTCTGGATACTCATACGCCACCGCATTATAGTTGCTGTCTTTTTTAACATAGCTTATTTTTAACGAAAGAGTATCTGTATCGGAGGCGGTGGAGGCGGAGTATAAAATTGCGTTTTCGGATAAAAGGGAGATAAGCTCCTGCGGTAAAGCTTCGCCAGTTGCGATATCACACGCAACGCCGTCGGTTATTTTAAAATAGCTCATAGTGTTGACGTAGCCGCAAAGCTCGGTTTCGTCAAGCGAAGCATAGGGGCTTTGTCCGCTCTTTACAAACTCGTTTGCAATATAGCCGAACTCTTCACAGACGACTATCGCATAGCCTTTGCCCGACACAATTTCAAACTCGTAAACGTAGCCCAAGTGGGTTAAATTCAAATCGTACACGGGCTTGCGGGTTGCGGAAATAGTTGCCGCACCGACTTCTTCCTCGGTTAAAACGGTGTTTGCGGTGGTCTGGAAACAGCGGTCGCACTCTTCAAGACTTACTTCGGCAAACGCGGTTATTCCGCCAAGAGCGCTGAACGCAAACACAAGTACCAACGAAAGGGTTAATAAAAGTTTTTTCATTTGTAGACCTCGAATAGTTTTTCTAATATTTTAGACTATTCTTAGTCTTCTTTTGTGTCATCTTTTTTATATTTTTTTGGAAGTCTGCTATGAATTTGCCTTACCGCATCGTAAGTTTTGCCTATCATAGGGCCGATGTCTTTGAGTTTATAACCGTAATAATCGTGTAAAATCAAAACCTGCCGTGTGGGGTCGTCGAGAGATACAAGCGCTTCCTCCAACATCATATTGTCGTGAATGGAATTATCTATTTCGTAAGAGATATTTTCAGCAAGCTCATAAGTCGGGTGTACTTCGCGCAAAAGAGTAAACATATAGTTATCGGTAACTTTATATAACCACGCAACGGGAGCAATGACAGGCATTTTGGGCGGGTTTGCAAGAATTTTAAGGTAAATATCGTGGGATAAATCTTCTACGTCCTGCGTTACTCTGAACTGGTAAGACAAATGCTGTTTTATTACGGGTAGGCAATATAAACACAATGTTTCGCCTGCCGCTTTGTCGCTTTTATGCGATTTAATTAATTTGTTAAACTCTTTTGCATCCATAATTACAATTAAGCGTTTGTTAGAGGCAGCGGCAGTAGCCGCTGCCTATTAGTATATACT
>JAIDRY010000160.1 GCA_029061465.1 Clostridia bacterium | reverse complement strand
AAAGTGAAAATCCCCTTAACTCTCTTCCCGAAGAAGAGCATATACTCCACTATATGCGCGGGGGAATGAGTAAAAAGGACGCCGTTAAGCAGGCGGCTAAGGACAGAGGAGTACCCAAGTCAGAGCTATATAAATTCTCAATAAATATAGGTGAATAAAATGAGCAAAAAAAATTCCCGTAAGGACGAGGATAATAAGCTTACCATTTACGAGTATGAGCAGAAATACAGTAAGCGCGAAAATGCGCGGGGCGCACGGCTTGCGCTTGCGCTGATTGCTGCGGCGATAGGCGTGCTTCTCTTCTTCTGCCTGTTTTCGATAACTATGCGTGTGTACGAAATAAACGAGTACGCGGGCTACGGAGTTGCGGGTGCAAGCGTAATAGTTTACATAGTTTTGTTTATAGTTCCGCTTATAAAAATTTTAAAAACCGACTATTTTATAGTCAACGTTAACGCGCACACCGCACGCGAGGCGAAACGGCACAATAAAAAAGTTCGCCGTAAAATAGCTGATAAAATTATAGAGCTGACCGCAAGGGTTGACGGCGTGGGCTGGTATGACAGCGAAACCGTCGGAAAACTTGCAATCGCGGTTAAGACCAATAACGACAAAGCAATTATGCAAAATCTTTCCGCACTCTATTCGGGTACGGTAAAAAAGACCGCAAAGGAGCTGATTTTCAAATCTTCCGTAAAGTCGGGAATGTATTCCGCGCTGTCGCAGACCAACAAGGTTGACGCAATGCTGGTCGCGGTTTTGAATTTACAGCTTGTAAAAGATTTAATATTTCTGTACGGCTTCCGTCCGTCGGATGCTAAACTAGTAAGAATATTTGTAAGAATTCTGCAAAATTCGCTTATCGCCTACGGCTTGGGCGGGGCGAAGATAGGCAATTCCGTAGTTCAGACTATGGGCAACGCGGTTCGCGGTATTCCGCTATTGGGTTCGGCAATTTCTACAATTGTAGACTCGTCCGTGCAGGGACTTACCAACGGCGTGCTGACTACCGTTATCGGATATCAGACTATAAAGTATCTCAACACGGAATATAAGTTACAGGAAATTTTAGACGGAATCGAAATAGTCGAAACCGAGGAAGAATTCAACGAGGCTTGCGAAGAGCTTGAAAAAGAATTGAAAAAAGGCAAAAAGTTACCGCAGGCAGTGTAGTTCACGAAATTATTGCGCTATTCTGCGCGCAACAATTTCCGTGATTTGAAAGGCGCTGCCTTTCTTGGCGCAACCCTAAGGGCAAACTTATTATATAGTTGCGCCAATTCAATCCGCTGAGGCGAAAGTTTTCGCAAATTGGGTTGCACTGCGCAAAAACGTGGTTTTGCTTGTGTCGTAAACAATTTAAAATTTAAGAGGTGTAAAATGAACGAAGTGGAATTAATTGAAAAATTATGTAATGCCCGCGGAGCTTCGGGCTTTGAAGACGAAGTGCTTATTATCGCGCGCGAATACTGCAAGGATTTTGCGACCTTTAAAGAGGACAGTATGCGCAATCTGTATATATACCCTAACTATAACAAGGGCAACCGTGCGCAGATACTTTTAGACGCACATTCCGACGAGGTCGGATTTATGGTTCAGGCAATCAAGCCCGACGGAACTTTAAGGTTCATTCCCATCGGCGGTTGGAACGAAAAAAGCCTGCCCTCCGCAAAAGTTCAAATTTATACTTCGGCGGGATATATCAGCGGGGTAATCGCCGCGATGTCCCCCCATTTAATGACGGCAGACCAAAGGAACGCACCGGTATCTTTTGAAAATCTTGTAATCGATATCGGCGCAACGAGCGACAAAGAGGCTGCTAGGATGGGTATCGAAATCGGTGCGCCCGTGGTTCCCCTTTCGCCGTTTGAATACGACGGAAAGCACGGCATATTGCACGGCAAAGCGTTCGACGACAGGCTGGGCGTGGCGGCAATGCTTATCACTTTAAAGAAGTTTAAAAACGAAAAATCCGATATGGATATAATAGGCGTTATATCTTCGCAGGAAGAAGTCGGCGAGCGCGGAATTACAGCGGCAATGTATAATCTAAAGCCCGCGGCGGCAATCTGCTTCGAGGGCTGTCCCGCAGACGATACTTCGGCTCCGTCCTATATGGTTCAGGACGCGCTGCGCGGCGGCGTCATGCTCCGCTATATGGACAGAACCGTTATATGCACTCCCCGCTTCACTTCATTTGCAAGGGACGTCGCAAAGAAGAATAATATCAAAGTGCAGATGGCGGTCCGTTCGGGCGGCGGCAACAACGGCGCGTATATAATTTCTGCAAACGGCGCAACGCCCGTCATCGTTGCGGGTATACCTGTAAGATATATTCATACATTTAACTGCATAGCCGCATACGAAGACGTGGAAACTTGCGTCAACTTCGGTTTAGAGTTGTGCAGAAGTCTTAATAAAGAGATAATCGAGAGGTTTTAAATAAATTAATGAACGAAGTTTATCCTAAGCATAAACTGTCTAAGGCGGGCACGCTTTGGTACCTTTTAAAAGGTAGTGCGTGGGTATTCGTAGCAAGTATCGTTGCAAGCGCGTTTGCCACGTTGGTTGCGCTGCTCGTTCCCGAAATAATCAATATTACGGTTGACAGCATTTTGGGGAGCGAACCGGTTTCGGACAGTTATGCAAATATAATTACCGCTATCGGCGGAGTTGAATATTTAAAGGAAAATTTATGGATAATTGCGCTTATGCTTATCGCGTGCGCGCTGTTGTCCGCACTTTTTACCTATTCTCGTGTATATCTCAATACGCTTGCAAATCAGATATTCATGCGCCGAACGCGCGACAAGCTGTTTTCACATTTGCAGAGATTGCCTCTTGGTTGGCATATTCAACACCGCACGGGCGACATAATTCAACGCTGCACTTCGGACGCGGACACTATTTCCAACTTCGTTTCGGGTCAGCTTATAAATCTTTTCAGAATAGTGCTTTTAATGGTATTTTCGCTTGTGTTTATGTTTTCAAAAAACGTAAAGCTTGCGGCAATCGCCTCGGCGTTTATTCCGCTGATAATCGGCTATTCATTCCTTTTCCACAGACATATGCGCAGGTATTTTAAAAAATGCGACGAGGAAGAGGGCGTGCTTTCGACTATCGCGCAGGAAAATTTCACGGGCGTGCGCGTCGTTCGTGCGTTCGGAAGAGAACGCTACGAGCGCGACAGGTTTGAAAAGCAGAATACTTACTATACGGGGCTGTGGACTAAAACGCTGCGCGTGCTTGCGACATTCTGGTCGTCGAGCGACTGCATCGCTTCATTACAGGGTCTATGCATAGTCGTGGCGGGCACGGTGTTCTGCGTAAACGGATCCCTTACCACGGGCGAACTTATAGCGTTTATTTTCTACAATACTATGCTTATAGGCCCAATCCGTCAGCTCGGCAGGATAATTTCCAATATGAGCAAGGCGGGCGTTTCTTTGGGGCGTATCGGTGAAATTTTAGGCGCCGACGAAGAAGAATACGGCGAAAAGCTACCCCTTTCGGGAGATATAGAATTTAAAAACGTAAGCTTCGAATACGAAGAGGGAAAACCTGTTGTAACTGATATAAGTTTTAAAATTCCCGAAGGCAGCGTGGTCGGAATTTTGGGAGGAACGGGAAGCGGCAAATCAACGCTTACTTACCTTTTGGACGGACTATATGCCCCGACGAACGGCGAAATTTATATCGGCGGAAAGCCTGTTTCCGAAATACCGCCCGCAACGCTGAGGAGCAACATAGGTCTTATGTTGCAGGAAGGTTATATCTATTCGGGAACTATCCGCGAAAACATCTCGATTGCCGCGGATAACGCAACCGGCGAGGATATTAAAAACGCCGCGAAAGACGCGTGCGTCGACGACAACATAGAGGGCTTTGCAAACGGTTACGATACCATAGTCGGCGAAAGGGGCGTCACCCTTTCGGGTGGGCAGAAACAGCGTGTGGGTATCGCGCGTACGCTTTTAAGGAATACCCCTTATCTCATTTTCGACGATTCACTGTCGGCGGTTGACAGCGAAACGGACGCGGCTATCCGTAAAAAGCTCAACAAAAAATTCAAGGGTGCAACAGTCATTATCATCTCGCACAGAATTAATACCGTAATGCACGCCGACAACATTATCGTGCTTGACGGCGGAAAAATTGCCGAAAGCGGAACCAATGCCGAGCTTCTAAAAAAGAACGGGATTTACAAGAAAATTTACGATTTACAGTTTCAGCTTCCCGAC
>JAIDRY010000016.1 GCA_029061465.1 Clostridia bacterium | reverse complement strand
CGGCTATGAAACTCAGGAAACCTTGCGCATTGCCGAAGGCTTTGTCGATATATGGCTACCCGATTTAAAATTTATAGATAACGCGCTTTCCAAAAGATATACGTCGCGTCGCGACTATTCCGACTATGCTTTGCCCGCGGTAAAGTTTATGTCAAACAAACCTTTGAAAATGCGCGCCGACGGAAAAATGCTTTCGGGCTGTATCGTGCGTCATCTCGTTCTGCCGCTTGCCTCTTACGACAGCGTAAACGTAATCGACTTTGTTTCAACGTTGCCCGACAGCGTTATATTCAGCCTTATGAGCCAGTACACGCCGTTCGGGGATATTTCCGCGTTTAAAGAATTACAGCGCAGAATAACCCCGCGCGAGTATGAAAGGGTGCTTGACGCCGTCCGCGCCAAGGGGCTTAAAAACGTGTATATACAGGACTATGACAGCGCAACCGAACAGTACATACCTAAGTGGGACTACTGAAAATGCTTATAAACGTAGATAATGCGTCGTTTTCTTACGGCGACAATTTAATATTTGAGGACGTCTGTTTTACGGTAAACGAGGGCGAGCGGATAGGGCTTATCGGCGCTAACGGCGAGGGCAAGACCACGCTTATAAAATTAATTCTCGGCGAGCTGTATCCCGACGCCGGCACTGTGGTAAAGAAGAACGGAATACGCATAGGCTATCTTGAACAGAACGGCGGATATGCGGGCGGTAACACTGTTTATAGTGAAATGCTTAATATATTTTTCGCCGAGCTTTCCGCTGTGGGAAAGCTTGAAAAGCTGTCCGCCGAGCTTGCACGCGTTTCACCCGATACGGCAGAGTATAAAACCCTGTCCTCACAGCTTGAAAATTTAAACGGTTATATTGCGGCTCACGACTGCTACAACGTTGAAGTTAAAATAAAGACCGTGTTAAACGGAATGGGCTTTGCGGACAAATACAACCAGACGGTTGATACTATGTCGGGCGGCGAGAAAACACGTTTAAAGCTTGCAAGGCTACTTCTGGAACAACCCGACTTGCTCATTTTAGACGAGCCAACAAACCACCTCGACATTGCCACGCTGTTTTGGCTGGAAGAGTATTTGTCGACCTTCAAGGGTGCAATACTCACGGTGTCGCACGACAGATATTTTCTTGATAAAACCACATCGCGCATACTCGAAATCGAAAATAAAAAACTGCTTTCGTTCAGCGGGAATTATTCCAAGTACAAGGTTTTAAAAGCCGAGCGCAACGCGCGTATGCTCAAGGAGTACGAGGCTCAGCAGGAAGAGCGGGCTAAATTACAGGACTACGTCGACAGAAACATAG
>JAIDRY010000159.1 GCA_029061465.1 Clostridia bacterium | reverse complement strand
GCTTAAAATCGTGCCGTCTGGTTTAATGAAATCGGCTGCGCCTTCTTCATTAAACTGTTTCCAGGCTGCGAAATCAACGTTGTTGAATTTGCCCATCCATACGCCGTTTAACGCCATTAAAATTACCGACATAACTATGTTGCCGCCTGCGCACGCGCCGGTTGCGACGAAATTGGTTACATAGTAATTTCTGCGCTTATTGCACGAAGTTATGTAAAGGCAAACTGCCAAAAGTATCATAACGATACCGCAGTACATCAATGCATTGTTAAAGCCCTGAATGTCAACGAATAAAGTTGCGTCGTACTTGCCTTCCTCATAAGTATGAAACTTGGAAGTGCCGTCCGCCTCAACGAGATGCCCAAGCTCCGAAAGAGCGCCGCTCGCATAACACAATGCATACGCGAGAGCAAGCGCACCGACGATAATCATTGCTAGGCATATGTATTTTTGAAATCTCATTTGAGTTTTCATGAGTTACCCCCTGAAAAAATTGAGTACGCCCGCGCCCTGCACGGGCGTACTCTTACTGTTGGGTTTAGTCTTTTTTGATTATTTATTGATTACCGTTTTGAGATAGTCCCAATAAGTCTTAGTTTTTCTCCAAGCATTATTAAGGCTGATAACTCTCGTTTCAGCAAGGTCTTCAAAAGTAGCAGAACCGAGTTTCTGATTGAACATATCGTCGATTGAGGTATATCTGAAGTGCGATACGCCGTTTTCGTTGTATTCGCCGCTAGGACCGTCAAGTATAATTCTGTTCATTATGCTGTAGAAGTTCTTCTCACCAGAGTTGTTTCCTTCACCGGTAAGACATCTGAAAGGCTTCTGCGTAGGACCTGTAAGAGTAGAACTTTGAGTACTCGTTAAAGGAAGCGCTGTGGGAACACAGGTGAACCACCAGTTATTCTCGTCCATTTTGAGGGATAAGCCTTTAACTACGTTCAGTTTAATAGCCTTAGCTACGATTGCAACGCCTTTCTTGCCCATTTCGGAAGTAAGCTGATTTTCGAACGACTGATCTTTTACGCCCAAAGGAAGGGTTGAACCGATAAGGTAACGGGCATAATTGGTATAGTTAAGAAGTACTTCACTCGTAAACGTATGTGCTTTGAAGTCATTACCTATTGCCGATAAACCCTTAAACGACTCTATCATCGCTTCGGTCAGCGTAGGGGTTTGCTTACCCTTGTATTCTGTGCCGGCGTATTTGTGACCCTTATAGGTGAAGTAATTTCTTGTAACGGTTCCGTCCGCGTTCGTCGTTTCTACCGCGTCCGCATCTTTAATTTCCTCGTCATACCAGAAACCGCCTTCGCCGTTTGCATTTTTAGCCATAGGCCCGAAAGTGGAAACGATTTGTCCGTCTTCGGAATACAGATAGTCGATAAATTGAAGAGCTGCCGTAAGCTTGTTTTTATCCTTTGCAACCGCGCCGTTTACGGCAAGACCCGAGGTCTTGGTTGAACGCCAGCTTTCTGTAAATCTGAAATACTCGTTATTTTCGTCAGTGTTGGAAATATTCTTGTCGCCGTCAACATCCCACTTGGAAATGGGGGTGATTACGGGTGCGAACTCATAGCCCATAGGCATTGACTGGAAATTCGCGGTCGTTATCTGATAAGTGTCGTCTTCCGCAACAAAACCTGCAACGGTCTGAGTCTGCGAATAGTCGTAAGTCATAAAGTACTCGTTGCCTTTATTGCTCCCCGTACCCCAACCGGAATCGGTGGCGAATTCGCCGAGACCTGTATAGTTAGCTACCAAACCTTCCTGCTTTAAGAGGTTGAAGTTTGCCATAGCCTGATAGAAATCTTTATTCGTACGGGCGTCCTGCAAGTTGCCAGCGTTATCAATATAGGTGTATTCGTTTCTCGAAGTACCGCCGCGAACGCCGTAGAGCTGGCAGGCAAGGCTGACCATAACGGTAGTTCTGTCGTTAGTACCTGCACGGGGTGCAATTCCGCCGATTTTATCGCTTGCAAAATCGGGGTCGATTAAGAGCGCGCTTGCGTTTGTCTTTGCGCAGCGGAGAATTGCAACCAAATCGTCAACGTCCCAACAAGCGTCGTAACCGATGAAGAGGTTTGCTCTCTCGCCTGCGGCGTAATATTTGTTTCCGCTTGCATCGACGTAGCACTCGTCGATATATGCACGGTAGAGGTCAACGAGCTGTGCCCCCGTAGCCTCGTTATTTTTAGCGAGAGCCGCATTCATAAGATCTATGATGTTTCCGTCGTCGCCGGTATAAGGTTCGCCTGCAATTGCCTGATAAGCCGCGCCGAGTGCGGTGCCGGTATCTTTGGCAGCTTTATTAGCCTTATCGTAATCCTTTTTGATTTTCTGAACGGCTGAACCGTCTTTTGTCAACGCGTCAACGGTGTAGCTTCCCGTCTTACCCATAAAGGATTGCGCGGTTGCCGTAGTGTTACATTCCGACTTAAACGTAGCCGTTGATTTTGTGCTGTTGTCGCCGTTAAGCAAAATTCTTGCCCAATCGTGACGGATAATGCAGTATCTTTCGATATCGTCGTAGCCGTCGAAGTAGGGTGCAATATAAATGGTC
>JAIDRY010000158.1 GCA_029061465.1 Clostridia bacterium | reverse complement strand
TCTAACACCGTTTCCCCTTTGTTATCGCCACAAGCAGTCAGCGTTAAAGTTAAAATTGCCATTAAACAAGTCAATAAAGTTATAAATAATTTTTTCATAAAAAACTCCGCTAAATTATCATTTGTAGTAAAATTATACCACTAATAAATACCTAAATCAATATAATAGTGCTTTCACAGATAAAAAATAAATCCGAACCAATCACTTGTTACAAGTATCCGGTTCGGATTTATTTGATTTGGTGCGGATGACAGGAGTTGAACCTGCACGGTCGCCCACAGGAACCTGAAACCTGCGCGTCTGCCAATTCCGCCACATCCGCAAAACAAAGCAATTATAATAAATTTAACTTTAAAAGTCAAGCCAAAGATACCAAAAATTTAATGTTACATAGTAACTTATTGTTGAAGAAATTAACAAATATGAAATTCTAAAAAAAGATATATTGAATTCGTTGCAAACAACCATTATTTATTGATAAACTTTTATCGATTTAAAAATATCTAATTAATGCAATGCAAAATTCGCATAATAAAATTAAGGAGATTGCAATGGAGTTTAAATTGAATTACGGAATTTGCGATAGCGTTGAAAATCTCGAAAGGGAGATAGTGCGCGTACGCAAGGCTCAGGAAAAGTTTGCAAAGTTTACGCAAGAGCAGGTGGACAAAATTTTTCTTGCTTGCGCTTCTGCGGCGAACAAAGCCAGAATACCGCTTGCCAAGCTTGCGGTAGAAGAAACGGGCATGGGCATAGTAGAGGATAAGGTGATAAAAAATCACTATGCTTCGGAAATCATTTATAATAAGTACAGAGATGCAAAAACCTGCGGTATCATAGCGGAAGATAAGGCGTACGGTACCGTTACCATAGCCGAACCTATCGGCGTAATAGGTGCGGTTATTCCTACGACTAATCCAACCTCGACGGCTATATTTAAAGCGCTTTTATGTTTAAAGACGAGGAACGGCTGTATTTTCAGCCCTCATCCCCGAGCAAAAAATTCGACAATTGCGGCGGCAAAGGTTGTTTATGAAGCCGCTGTCGAAGCGGGAGCGCCCGAAGGAATAATAAGCTGGATTGACGTTCCCAGTCTTGATATGACTAATCTTTTAATGAAGTCGGTTGATACTATCCTTGCAACGGGCGGACCTGGAATGGTTAAGGCGGCATATTCAAGCGGTAAGCCTGCACTTGGCGTCGGCGCGGGAAACACGCCTGCAATAATTGATGAAAGCGCAGACGTTCAAGTTGCGGTTAACTCGATTATTCATTCCAAAACCTTCGATAATGGTATGATTTGCGCGTCGGAGCAGTCGGTTATAGTATTAGATAAAATTTATTCAAAAGTCAAAAAAGAATTTAGCGTGCGCGGTTGCTATTTCTTAAAGGACGACGAACTTGATAAGGTAAGAAAGACGATAATAATTAACGGCTCGCTTAACGCGCGTATTGTTGGTCAATCCGCATATAAAATTGCAAAGCTTGCGGACGTTAAAGTTCCCGAAAGTACGAAAATTCTTATAGGCGAAGTTGAAAGCACTGAGCTTTGGGAAGAGTTTGCGCACGAAAAGCTTTCTCCTGTGCTTGCGATGTACAGGGCGGAAAACTTCGGGAATGCGCTCGATAAAGCTGAAAAGCTAATCGCGGACGGCGGTTACGGACACACTTCCTCGCTGTATATAGACGCAATTTCGCAAAAGGATAAAATCCACGAATTTTCGGAGAGAATGAAAACTTGCCGCATTCTCATAAACACACCTTCGTCGCAGGGCGGTATAGGTGATTTATATAATTTCAAACTTGCGCCGTCGCTCACCCTCGGTTGCGGTAGCTGGGGCGGCAACTCCGTTTCTGAAAACGTAGGAGTAAAGCACCTATTAAATATTAAAACCGTTGCGGAGAGGAGAGAAAATATGCTGTGGTTCAGAGCACCCGAAAAGGTATATACGAAGAGAGGTTGTCTGCCTGTTGCCCTTGACGAATTGAAAACCGTAATGAACAAGAAAAGGGCTTTTGTTGTAACAGACAATTTTCTGTTCCAGAACGGTTTTACAAAGTGCATAACTCAAAAGCTTGACGAGCTTGGTATCGAACACAATGTATTCTTCGACGTTGCCCCGGACCCTACGCTTGCCTGCGCGGTAGAAGGTGCCAAGCAGATGTCGGTATTCAAACCTGACGTAATAATCGCGCTCGGCGGCGGAAGCGCTATGGACGCAGCTAAAATAATGTGGGTATTATATGAACACCCCGAAGCGAATTTCCTTGATATGGCAATGCGCTTCGTTGATATAAGGAAGAGGATATATACCTTCCCGAAAATGGGCGAAAAGGCTTACTTTGTTGCAATTCCCACTTCGGCTGGTACGGGTTCTGAAGTAACACCGTTTGCGGTTATTACCGACGAAACTACGGGAATTAAATATCCTTTGGCCGACTATGAGCTTCTTCCCGATATGGCGGTTATCGATACGGATTTGCATATGTCCGCACCCAAAGGGCTTACTTCGGCTTCAGGTATTGACGCAGTAACGCACGCGCTTGAAGCATTGGTTTCCGTGATGGCTACCGGCTACACGGACGGACTTGCAAAAGAAGCGTTGAAAATAATTTTCGAGTATCTTCCCGCTGCATACGAAAACGGACAGACTGACGTTTACGCAAGGGAGCAAATGGCAAATGCGGCTACCATGGCGGGTATGGCTTTTGCAAACGCATTCCTCGGCGTATGCCATTCTATGGCGCATAAGCTCGGCGCGTTCCATCACTTGCCCCACGGAATTGCTAACGCGCTGATGATAGACGAGGTAATCAGGTTCAATTCGGCTGAAGCTCCCGCAAAGATGGGGACGTTCAGTCAGTACGCTTATCCGAAAACTTTAAGAAAATATGCGGAAGTTGCTGAAAGTCTTAATCTTGGCGGTAAAAACGACAAGGAAAAGGTGGAAAACCTTATAAGCGAAATAGATAAGCTTAAAGAGCGTATCGGCATTAAAAAGACGATAAAGGACTACGGTATCGACGAAAAGGATTTCCTTGACCGCCTTGACGAAATGACAGAACAGGCGTTCGACGACCAGTGCACGGGCGCAAATCCGAGATATCCTTTAATGGAAGAAATAAAGCAGATGTATCTCAAAGCATACTACGGAAAATAAGGAGGAAATTATGAACAAGGAAGCTAAGTTAATATTTTTAAGAGAAGATAAAAAGATTTACAGGGACGGAGACGAACTTATAAAAGTTTTTGAAGCCAATTATTCAAAAGCCAATATTTTAAACGAAGCGTTAAATCATGCAAGGGTCGAGGAAACGGATTTGAACGTTCCTAAAATACGCTCAATCGAAGTGGTTGACGGAAGGTGGGCAATTATTTTAGACTATATCGACGGCGTTACGTTGCAGTCACTTATGGACGCTCATCCCGAAAAAGAGGACGAATATCTTAACCTTTTCGTTGATTTGCAGATGAGCGTGCTTTCAAGAAAGGTTCCTATGCTCAACAAGCTTAAAGATAAAATGCAGGCGAAAATTTCGTCAACCGACCTTGACGCGACCACTCGCTACGATTTGCACACAAGGCTTGATTCTATGCCCAAACACGCACATCTTTGCCATGGTGATTTCAACCCGACGAACGTAATTATTACTTCTGACGGTACTCCGTATATTATCGACTGGTCGCACGCAACGCAGGGAAATTCGTCCGCAGATGTTGCAAGAAGTTACCTATTATTCTATCTTGCGGGTAAAAAGGAATTAGGCGATAAATACTTGAAGCTCTATTGCAAGAAAAGTGATACTGCAATTCAGTATGTGCAGCGCTGGATACCTATTGTTGCCGCTTCAAGAATGGTAAAAGCAAAACCTGAAGAACTTGAATTTCTCCGTAGTTGGATAGAAGTCGTTGATTATCAATAAAATATATAGGGTCTGTTGAAAAACAGACCTTTTTTATTTTGCAATTTTATCAAAAACAGTTATAATTTAAAATATGAATAAACTATCTTGCTTTGTAGCAATTGATTTTATCGACGACCCGAACGTTGCCGGCAGCAATTACTGGTATATATGTCCGTTTACTGACGTTGAAGTAGGTGACAAAGCGGTTGCGCCGCTTGGCAGACATAACCGCGAGCAGACCGGTACGGTGCGTAAAGTTATATTTACCGAAGATAACAAAGCTCCTTTTCCGATAGATTACATAAAAAGCGTAAGGCGGATAATTAAAGATAACGGCTATTTAATCGTAAAAAAGACCGTTTTAAATCCCACGGTTACTATGATGGATATTTACGCGCCGTTAGTTGCAAAAAAGGCGGAGGCGGGTCAGTTCATTATTTTAAGAGTTGATGAGGATGGGGAGAGAATACCTCTTACCGTAGCGGGCTATGACCGAAAAGCTGGTACCCTTAAAATTATATTTCAGATAGTCGGCGGAACGACAGCGCGGTTGAACGCGAAAAACGAAGGGGATTATATTAAAGATTTCGTCGGTCCTTTGGGCTGTGCTACTCATACCGAAGGGCTTAAAAAAGTTTGCATTGTCGGCGGCGGAGTTGGGTGCGCGATAGCTCTTCCCGTGGCGCAAAAGCTTCATTCACTCGGATGTGAAGTACATTCGGTAATAGGCTTCCGCAATAAAGATTTGCTTATTTTGGAAAACGAGTTTAAAACTTGCTCGGATAAACTAACTATAATGACAGACGACGGGAGTTACGGACGAAAGGGGCTTGTTACCCAACCGTTACATGAAGCGTTGCAAAGCGGTGAAAAATACGATGAAATTATAGCGATAGGCCCGTTAATTATGATGAAATTCGTTGTTGAAACGGCTAAACCGTTTGGAATAAAAACTACTGTTTCAATGAACCCTATCATGATTGACGGCACCGGGATGTGCGGCGGTTGCCGCTTGACAGTAGGTGGTAAGACAAAATTTGCATGCGTTGACGGACCTGATTTCGACGGCTATGAGGTGGATTTTGATGAAGCGATAGTGCGCTCGTCAACTTATGCGGAGTTTGAACGGAGAGAAAGAGAGAGCAATTGTAACCTTTTCAATAAGGAGGTCAGGTAATGGCAATTCAGCCTAAAAAGCATAAAATGCCTGTGCAGGATGCCATTGTCCGTGCACGGAATTTTAACGAGGTTGCGCTTGGCTATTCGGAGCAAGTTGCCGTTGCCGAAGCGCAAAGATGCTTAAATTGTAAAAACCGTCCTTGCGTTGAAGGTTGTCCCGTAAACGTGCCTATTCCCGAGTTTATCGCAAAAGTAAGCAAAGGTGATTTCGGCGGTGCGTATAAAGTAATTTCTTCTGCTTCATCATTGCCGGCAGTTTGTGGCAGGGTTTGCCCTCAGGAAACGCAGTGTGAAAGTAAGTGCACGTTAGGTATAAAGTTTGAACCTGTAGGAATAGGGCGGCTTGAAAGATTTGTTGCTGATTGGCACAATGCAAATTGCAACGAACAACTCGTTAAACCCAACCCGAACGGGCATAAGGTTGCGGTGGTGGGTTCCGGACCTTCGGGACTGACCTGTGCGGGAGATTTGGCTAAAAAGGGCTATAAAGTAAGCATATTCGAGGCTCTTCACCTTGCGGGCGGTGTTCTCGTATACGGTATTCCAGAATTCAGACTGCCGAAAAGCATTGTAGCAAAGGAAGTTGAAGAGCTTAAAAAATACGACGTTGATATACAGACAAACGTGGTTGTCGGAAAGACTGTTACCATTGACGAGCTGTTTGAAAGCGGATATGAGGCGGTGTTTATAGGCTCGGGTGCGGGATTACCTAGATTTATGGGTATCAAAGGTGAAAGCTTAAAAGGGGTTTACTCTGCAAACGAATATCTAACCCGCGTGAACTTAATGAAAGCATATAAGGAAGACGCGCAAACGCCCGTTTTGTATTCTAAAAACGTTGCAGTAGTCGGCGGGGGAAACGTCGCAATGGACGCAGCGAGAACAGCGTTAAGGTTAGGTGCGGAAAATGTTTACATAGTTTACAGGAGGTCAATGGCGGAGCTTCCTGCAAGGCTTGAAGAGGTCGAGCACGCACAGGAAGAGGGTATTAAATTCGAAAT
>JAIDRY010000157.1 GCA_029061465.1 Clostridia bacterium | reverse complement strand
TAAGGCCCTGTGGTCAAGCGGTTAAGACGGAGCCCTCTCAAGGCTCAATCCCGGGTTCGATTCCCGGCAGGGTCACCAAAAAGAAAAACAGCACTTAAAGTGCTGTTTTTCTTTTTGCGCAATCTTACGGTTGCGAGAGCCCGCGCCGTTCGCGCGAATGTAGCGAAGCTCTGAGGAGGGTTCCTTTGGGGAAACTGCAGATTCCCACATAAAAAACAAGCTCACGCCCTATCTGCTGTTTTTTATCTGATAGGTTTACTTTTATATTAAAATGTGGTAAAATCCTTTTATGGATAATGATTGGTTTACTGTCGAAAGGATAGACGAAAACACTTTTGCAATTAGCGAATATAAGCATAGAGAAGAAATGCATAGTTATCTTTTAATCGGTATGGAAAAAGCCCTTTTAATTGATACCGGACTTGGAGTTGCGAATATAAAAAGTGTTATTGATGCTTTAACAAAATTGCCTATAATTGTTGCAACAACTCATATACATTGGGACCACATAGGCGGGCACAAATATTTTGATAATATAGCTGTTTATGAATGTGAAAAACAATGGTTTACTGATTTTCCTTTACCGTTAGAAGTGGTAAAAGCAAATTTGCAAGATACAAATTGCAATTTTCCAAAAAATTTTGATATAAATAACTACACAATTTTTCAAGCCAATCCGCAATTTTTATTGCACGAAAATGAAATTATAAATTTGGGCGGTAGAAGAATACTGATAATACATACGCCCGGACATTCGCCCGGTCATTGTTGTTTCTATGAATTAGATAAAGGTTATTTATTTTCTGGAGATTTAATTTATAAAGGTTGCCTTGATATTTATTATCCGACAACCGACATTAACGATTTTGAAAATTCTATAAATAAGATTAAACAATTATCTATAAGTCGTATATTGCCGGCACATCATAGTTTAAATATTTCTGTTGGAATTATAGATTGCATAAGTAATGCGTTCAAAAGTTTAAGAGTATCGGGCAAATTGAGACAAGGAAACGGAATATTTGATTTTGCCGCATTTAAAATTCATATATAAAACCTAAATCGAACGACTTGCTTGTTAGTGGAGAACGGTTTAGGTTTTTTGTTTGCTCTTTTTAATTTTAACTAGTATAATAAAGGAAAAGTTATAAAATATTTTTGAGGCAATAAAATGAAAATAACGGTAATAAACGGCACGGAAAAGCACGGCGTAACCTATAAATTAAAAGAACTGTTTTTAGAGCCGTTTAAATCTATTGCCGAAATAACGGAATTCTATCTGCCGAAAGATTGCCCTTCTTTCTGTGTAGGTTGCACAAGTTGCTTTATGAAAGGCGAGGATACTTGTAAAGATTATTCATACATAAATGCAATTGAAAAATCGCTTTTAGAAGCTGATTTAATCGTTATGACTTCTCCCGCATACGTTATGCATACTACGGGTGCTATGAAGGCACTGCTTGACCATTTCGGATACCGTTGGATGCCTCATAGACCTGCCCCCGAAATGTTCGGGAAGCGTGCCGTTATCATAACTCAATGTCTTGGCGCAGGAGCAAAGTCAACTACGAAAGATATTAAGCACAGTTTATCTTGGTGGGGAATATCAAAGATAGGCGTATTCAATGGTGCGCTTATGGGTGATATTATTTGGGATAAGCTTTCTGAAAAGAAGCGTAAAAGCCTTACAAATAATATAAACAAACTTGCTCGTAAATTTGCAAAAATCAATTATAAAAAGCCTGCACACACGAAACTTATCACAAAAATCAAATTTAAATTTTGCCAAATGATACAAAAGAAAGTGCGCAAAAGCGGGATAGGAGGGCTTGACTGTAAATACTGGCAAGAACAAGGTTGGCTTGATAAAAACCGTCCGTGGAAAAGAAAATAATTCGGCAGAGGTACGGATTTGAGCTTTATATCTTTTAATCTCAATTATTATAAACAAAGAATCGAATATTACGAAAAAAGTGCTTTAACTAAAAACGATATCTATGAAGCGAAACAATTATTGAAATTAATTGACGATTTGATTGATGAAGGATATTACGAGTTATCTGACGCTTTACAGAAAGATTCCTGCATTGTCGACAGGCTGAAATCTGTGATTAAAGCTGCCGGCGAAGAACCTTTTAACAACGTCGTCAGCGATAAAAGTTCAGCAGGATTCAATAATGAAGAAATTGAATTATCGAAATATATCGATAATCTGATTATAAGAGCAAAAGCTTACACGCATTATTCGGATTATAGCTTTTTAACGGAAATAAAAAGTTTTTGCAACAGCATTAAATACGATAAAAATTGTTCCTATATTTTTCTGTTAAGGGATACGCTTTTACCGTATATATTTTTTAAGAATAAACTTGCGGAAAATATATATCCATATCTTATAAGTCGTAGTTTTTTGAATTTGATATATAAAAACGGAAACGTAGACGATATTGTAAGAGCAGTTATAATTAAAGCATTGGAAAACGGACATAACAGTTTTGAAAGCTACTTTAATTACTGTAAAAGGGAAATTTTAAATAACTTATCCGTATTCCCGAAAATAATAACAGTTATAAAAGACTTATTATCAGAAATAAAAAGCGAAAAAATTGTGGTAATAGAAACAGGCTGTTACGGCACGTTTCCTATGCTTTTATCAGCATTAGACGAACGGATAGAATTTAAAATGTATACAACCGTTCCTTATCTTTTTCAAATATATAAAAATCATATTTTTACTACTGCATATGAAAATATCAGATTGTTTGAAACGCTTTATTGCCAGAATAATTTATTTCAATTAAGCGATTTTAAAAACAACAGATTTTATGTTGCCGAGAGCGAAAATGATGCAGTGATTACAAAATCTTTACAAGAAATAGGTTGCTTTTTAAAGAAATAGAATGGTATTAATAAACCTAAACTGAACATAACGTTTGGTTTAGGTTTTTTCAATTTTATAGCAAATTATTGCCGTATTAAAATTTTCAATTGCCTATTGACAGCAGGGCAAGAGTGTGGTATATTTTGGATAGTTGGAATATCAAATTGATAGTCAAACTATCAAAACGGCTAATTATGACAATCAAGGACGCGAAAATTAATTTTATAGTGGAAAAGGCGATAAAGGTGTTTTTGGAGCGGAGTATAAGCGAAGTTACTATTCACGATATCGCAGTGAGTGCAGGAGTGGGTGAAGCGACTATTTACCGTTATTTTGCAACAAAACAAAACTTGGTCTGCGCCGTTGCAACCGAGCTTGAAAAAATAATTTTCAAAACGTACTTTGATTTTAGTCGGGCAAAAAGCGGTTTTGAAAAGCTATCTTTATTCTATCATAGCTATTTGGAAATTTTCACTTCACGCCGCGAATTCTTTAAGTTTATTAACGAGTTTGATGCTTTCATGATTAGCGAGGGTAAAACGGACAACGCGGAGTATTCTTCCGGTCTGGATATGTTTAAGGAGCTATGCACAGGTGCTTACAACGAAGGACTTAAAGACGGAAGCGTCAAACATTTTGATGACTTTGAGACGTTTTATTACGCCACCACGCATGCACTTTTAGAACTATGCAAAAAACTTTCTGCGGCGGATATTGTAAAACAAGATATGGGCATTAACAAGCAGAAGGAAATAGAAACGCTTACCGAGCTTATATTGTATAAACTAGAAAATAAATCAGACTAATCATTTTCGGAGAAGTCTGTTTAATTGCGAAGTCCGACGCAAGATATAAAAATTAAAAGGGGGAGGGCGTTCTTTCGGACAAAACGCTCACGTGAAGTCATGAAAAGACTATCAAAAAAGCAAATGTGGATATTTGCGGTAGGACAGTTGGGTTGGTCGACTTTAAGCGGTATAATAAGCGCTTGGTTTGTCACCTTTTATCTTCCCGTAGAGTCCGACATCACGCAAGGCGGAGCAATTCAGTACATTGTGCCCGGCCTTGTAATAGGCGGATTTTTAACCGTGCTGGGCTTGGTGACGGCGCTCAGCCGCGTATTCGACGCAGTGACGGACCCGCTTATCGCGTCGCTTTCCGACCGCAGTAAAAATAAGCGCGGAAGGCGCATACCGTTTATGCAGTATGCAGCAATTCCGCTTGCG
Organism: Clostridia bacterium; assembly: GCA_029061465.1. Taxonomy (GTDB): domain Bacteria; phylum Bacillota; class Clostridia; order Christensenellales; family Borkfalkiaceae; genus Coproplasma. The sequence continues at coordinate 4,863 of JAIDRY010000157.1, read as the reverse complement.
GTAGTAACGGTACTTTTGTTCTGCGCGCCAGTGCAGAGTATAAGCGGCTGGAATATAGTTTGGATTTCCATATTCATTGTACTGTTTTACCTGTTTATGACTATGTATTGCACGCCGTACAACGCGCTTATTTCCGAATTCGGCAAGACGCAGGACGACAGAATGTTCATTTCCACGGCAATATCGTTGACGTACTTCGTCGGCACGCTTTTAGCTTATACGCCTTTCGTGTTTGCGGGACTTATGCGTCAGAGCGTAGGCTTTGCCTGGAGCTACCGCATCTGCTTTATAATCCTTGCGGCAATCTCTGCTGTGTGCATGCTTATTCCTACGTTCTTCTTAAATGAAAAGGAATTTGTAGACACCGTGCCTTCAAATGCAAACATGTTCAAATCGCTTGCCGCAACCTTTAAAAATGGCGATTTCCGCACTTTCGTTTGCTCGGACATAATGTACTGGGTAGGACTTACGCTCTTCCAGACAGGGCTTCCCTTTTTCGTCAAGGTATCCATGAATATAGACGAATCGTTCACAATGTACTTCCTCGGCGGTATGACGGTGCTGTCTGCGGCGTTCTATCCGATAGTATCAAAGCTCGTTAAAAAGTTCGGTAAGAAAAAACTTACCATTGCGGGCTTCCTCGGGCTGGCGCTTGCATACGTTATTGCTACCCTCATCGGCGTACTCGGCACTGCCGAGAATCCCGGTTTGCTCGGCATAGGCGCAATTCCCGGAGTTGTATTCGGCGTGCTTATCTGCGTGATAGCCGCATTCCCTATGGCGCTCCTCGGTATAATTCCCCAGTCCATAGTTGCGGACGTTGCCGAAGCCGACGGCGTAGAAAAGGGAGAGAACCGCGAGGGTATGTTCTTTGCGGCGCGTACGTTCGCAATGAAGTTCGGACAGTCGCTTGCAATGATTCTTTTTACATCGCTTGCAATCATAGGCACTACGCAGAATGCCAACAGTAACGATATAACTGCATCCACGCTCGGCATGACTATAGTCGGCATAGTGGCGGTTGCGTTCTGTATTTTCGGCGCTGTAATACTTATCTTCTATAATGAAAAGAAAGTAATGAAGACCATTGCGAAAACCGAGCAGGCGCCCATTGCAGAGACTGCGGAAGCTACGGAAGTTTCGGAAGAAAGCGGGGAAGCGCAATGAACGCGTTTAAAATAAAATATTCCGTTGACGGGCAAGTAAAAATAACGGAGCAAAGCAACGACGATATTAAGCTTATCGTCGTGCAGGACAATTGCCGTACAACGGTTACTCTGTGCGCGCAAAGGGAAATAGAGCTGCTTGAATTAAAAACTTCATATCCGTTTAAGCCCGACAAAAACGACTTATACTTTTTTAACGGCTATCAGTCTTGGACGGACACAAAGGAGTTCACTGTTAATGAACGCGGGCGCGACGTGAAAAAACTTCCCAAGTTTCTTGTAAACGCGTTTGCATTCGACCGCTACGGAGACGCTTCTTTCCACGCTTACGGCAAACACCGCATGCACGGATACGACGTGTTCTACTGCAAGGGTAAAAATGACAAGTTTATTTTAAACTTAAATTACGCCCTTTGTTATCTTTTAATCGAACTCGACAAAAAACAGAAGCATTTAAATCTTCACTACGATTATAACTGCTACCACGTTAAAGATGGGGAGCAATTGACCGTAGCCGACTACTATGCGTCCGACAGCGTTACCGACGGTATGGCTTACTTTGATAACGTTTTCCCCAAAAAGAACATGCCTAAAATTTTCGGTTACACTTCGTGGTACAACTATTATCAAAACATAAATGAACAGGTGCTTCTCCGTGACCTTGAAGCTCTTGACGGGCAGTTCAATCTATTCCAGATAGACGACGGATACGAAACCAAGGTTGGTGATTGGCTTTCCGTAGACAAAAACAAATTTCCTAACGGACTTAAACCCATTGCCGACGCGGCTCACAGTAAGGGGCTGAAAGCGGGCATATGGCTTGCGCCCTTTGTTGCCGAAGAGAAGAGCGAGCTTTTCGCAACGCGCAAAGACTTATTTAAGCGAACGCCTGACGGCGGATTTGTTAAGTGCGGAGCTAACTGGAGCGGCTTTTACGCCCTTGACCTTGAAAACGGCGAGGCGCGCGATTACGTAAAGAAATGCCTTTGTCATTACGCCGATATGGGTTTTGACTTTTTCAAGCTCGACTTTTTGTATGCGGTGAACCTTGAACCGACCAAAGGCAAAAGCAGAAGTATGGTTGCACAGGAAGCGTATACATTTTTAAGAGAATGTCTCAAAGACAAGATAATTTTGGGCTGCGGAGCAACCGTATTTAACTGCATAAACAACTTCGACTATCTGCGCGTAGGGCCCGACATATCGCTTAAATTTGATGACGTATGGTATATGCGCCATATGCACCGCGAGCGCATTTCCACAAAAGTAACGTTGCAAAACACGGTCTATCGTTCATTCTTCAACGACAGGCTGTTCGGTAACGACCCCGATGTGTTTTTACTGCGAGACGACAACGTATGGCTGTCTGATGCGCAAAAGCGTGCACTGCTTACTTTAAACGCACTGTTTGGCAACGTATTAATGACTTCCGATAACCTCGCAAGCTACGACGATAAAAAACGCAAACTTTTAAATGACGCGCTTGAACTGTTTTACGGCGCAAACGTTATAAGTTACACGCGCAAGGGGCGTACGATAGAAATTGTTTACGACTTGAACGGAAACAGTCGTACGCTGAAATACGACACCGAAAAGGGGGTATTGTTATGACGGATAAAACACGCGAGATATTCGGCAACGTAATAGATAAAAAGACTGTCAAAAAAGCTGAAAGAAAAAAGCGTAAGTATCTTAAAAAGTACGGCGACGACTCGGGCGCAGACTATAAAATAACGTTCGCTCCCATAGACGCGCTCGACTTCTTAGGCGCCGAGAATATCCGCTTCGGCGAAGAGAACGACACGTTTGCCGATAATGCGCTTATTGTCGGCAATATAAGAATGGGTTTCGGGCATTACCGCATTTCCATAGCAATGGCTTCCTGCGCCCGTGCGCTCGGTTATACGCCCTATTGGCTTGATCTCGCTTCTTTCGACGCAACGGGTTCAAAGATGATACGCGCACAGAACGACTTATATTCGCTTGCTTCGCGCATTTCCCAAAAGTCAAAGCTATTCAACGCTTTGGTATGGGAGCCTATGAACAGCGAAGGTTTCAAGAAAATAACCTACAACGCCGCCGACCAGAAGAACAGTGAATTGCTTGTACCTATATTCAAAAACATTGATAAGAATATACCTTATATTGCAACGCACGTATGGCCGTCTCAGGGTGCGGTTCACGCTGGAATGAAACACGTCGTCAACGCCATACCCGACAACTGGCCTATGGGGCTGCATCTGTCTGAAGGCGCAATTCATGCCGTGCAGACGCCGTTTGCATACCTTGGCTATAAGACGCTTGACGGATTTGCAAAGACGCAATTAAATGGCATTCCCGAAAGCGATATCAAAGTGGTGGGAAGGTTTGTAGACCACGAGCTGTTAGTAGACCTTGAAGAAGACAACCGCCGCAGAAAGGCGCGCATAGCAGACGGAAAGCCGCTTCGACTTTTACTGACGGTCGGCGGTGCGGGTGCGGGCTTCGATATGTTCGTCGCCATGGTCAAGCATCTTTTACCTTATGTAAAGCAAAACAAAGTTGCTCTTTTCATCAACTTCGGAGACCATAAGGAAGTGTGCGAAAAGTTGGTCAAAAAGACGGGTTTAAAGGATTTAAAGCTTTTCTTTAACGATTACGACGGGCTTAAAAAGCTTGTCGCGGAAATAAAGGACGGCGACGCTCAGGGTGTATATGCAATTTATAACGACGACATATTCCGCGCGGTATACTCAACAAATCTTTTAATGCCTGTTTGCGATTTGCTTGTAACCAAGCCCAGCGAGCTTGCCTATTACCCGATACCTAAAATTTTTATGCGGCATATCGGCGGACATGAAGTCTACGGCGCGATTAACGGCAGAGAGCTGGGTGATTCGCTCAATGAATACCCCACGGCAAAGGAGCTTAACGCTATGCTTGATAAGCTTTTATCAGACGGTGAAATTTTAATTCACCTCTGCGACCGTATATCCGAGCTTAAAGCGCAGGGCTATTACAACGGCGCGTACGAGTGCGTGCGCCTTGCAACAGGAACAAAATAATTTCAAGTTAAAATAAAAAAACTCCGTGCTTTTTATTGGCACGGAGTTTTTGTTTTATCCTGATTTATTTTCTTGAAGACGAGCCGAAGAAACCGTTGTAAACGGACTTACTTTCACTGACGGACACGAAAGCCTTTTCATCCATAGTATTAATAATTGCTCTAAGCTCTTTCAATTTATCGCTGTTGGTTTCTATAAAAACCATATAAGTTTCAGTATTGTTGTTGGCGCCTTTTGCAGTTAAAATCGTTTGCCCGAAACCCTTTTCTTTTAATTCTTTGACAAGGTCGTCATTCTTACTACTTAAAACTATCTGCACGTGAATTTTAGATTTAACAAATATTTTGGAGAGAATTCCGCCAAGTAAAGTTCCGAGTGCAAATCCCAGCGAGTATGCAATAGCAAGAACAATAGTATCGACTACGGGGTTAGCAATTGCATAATCGAGTGCAGCCTTAACAATCATAAACCAGAAGAAAGCTTCCACAAAGCCGATAGGTGCGGCAAGATGCGGCTTATCCTTTACGGTAAACACCGTCCTTATTGAGGCAAGACACATATCAACCGTTCTGCCTAAAATTACAATAAAGAACACTATTACCAAATCAAGCTGAGTTCCGAAAAACATAACGATTTTCCCCTTTATTTAAGAT
>JAIDRY010000156.1 GCA_029061465.1 Clostridia bacterium | reverse complement strand
GGCATAGCCGTTGCCGTCGTGGTAGTGCTTGCACTCATTATCTGGGCGATAAGCACTTACAACAAAATCGTTTCACTGCGCGTGCAGAGCGACGACGGATTTTCGACTATCGACGTTTATCTTAAAAAGAGATACGATTTAATCCCCAACCTCGTTGAAACGGTTAAAGGCTACGCTAAGCATGAAAGCGAAACCCTGGAAAAGGTTATAGCGGCAAGAAACCAGCTTGCAAGCGCCTCCACTACCGACGAAAAGGTTGCGGCGGACGGAGCTATGACTCAGGCTGTGCGCGAGCTGAATATGGTAGTTGAGCGTTATCCCGAGCTTAAAGCAAATACAAACTTCTTGGACCTTCAAGGTCAGCTTAAAAGCGTTGAGAGCGAACTTGCGCAGGCAAGAAAGTATTATAACGCGACCGTAAGAGTATACAACGTTAAAATACAGTCCTTCCCTTCGCTTATAATCGCAAAACTCATGAAAGCAAAGGCGAAAGCTATGTTTAATTTGGACGATGCACCCGCAGAGCGCCAGAACGTTAAAGTATCATTTTAAGCTTTAATAAACCGACGGCGGCGCAGAAACTGCGCCGCCTTTTTAAAGGACGAATATGAAAAAGATAAATTTAAGCCGTAAGCTTTATATTTTAGCCTTTACCGCAATAATCATAATTGCGGTTTTGTGCTTTGCTCCCCTGTTCGGAAATTCCGTAACGGCAAAAGCAAGCGACGAATCTAACGATTATAAATACGGATTTTATTACGAACAGTTCAGCGTTACGTACGATATCTCTTCAAACAGAAAAATAGCCGTGCGCGAGGAACTGACCGTTCACTATATGGGACATTCCAGCACGGGCTTTATAAGAGATTTACCCGTCAACGGCGGCGAGCTTGTGAGGAACGTAAAAGTAGTTCAGCGCAGCGGCGATAAAGAAGTGTCCGTTACGCATTACGTTGAGTCTTATCAGGACGACGATTACAACGAATACATTTCCGTAGACATAGGCGATAAATCAAACAAATACGATAAAGTATTTACTTACGTTTTAACTTACGACTACTGCCTTACAAAAGCGCAGGAAGGCGATAATAAGCTTGCGCTCAACCTTATGGGTCCGCAGGACAGACGCGTGGAAAAATTCAGCGCAAAGCTTATTCTTCCCGACGGATATGAAAGCGGAACTTACAGCTGCGGAATGGTAGGCACAACGCAGACTGCAGTGC
>JAIDRY010000155.1 GCA_029061465.1 Clostridia bacterium | reverse complement strand
GCAGATGGGTATAAGAGACCGCATTAAAATTGATATTCAATTCTGCATATTTGTAACTATCTCTTTTGCAATCTCATATATGTCCCCTGCGCCTAAAAAAAGTATTACGTCCCCCTCTTCCGCAACGGAAATAAACTCTTCTATATCACCCAAGCAATCACCGTATCTTGACCTTTTTACCGCTTGCGAAAGCGTCAAAGCACTGCCTGTGTCGTCAAAATATTCACGGGCGGCAAATGTGCGGTATATTAATAAATTATTGAGCGGCGAAAGAACTTCTACAAAATCTTTGAAAAGGTTTTTAGTTCTTGAATACGTATGCGGTTGAAACACTGTTATCAACTTACCGCTCGTCAATTTTCGCGCCGCCTGCAACGTCGCAAGTATTTCGTTTGGATGATGGGCATAATCCGCAATACATACTGCTCCGTTTACACTACCGATATTTTCAAACCTACGCTCCACACCTGAAAAATCGGCTATACCTGAAGCGATACTTTCAAACGGAATTTCTACGGTTCTAGCCGTGGCAATTACTGCAAGGGCGTTAAGGACGTTATGTTTTCCGTAAACGTTAAGTTTTACCGTTCCCAACAACACGTTACCGCAATATGCCTTAAACTCGTACTTTTCATCCTTGCAGGTTAATTCTTTTGCGCAATAATTCGCCCCTTTGTCCATACCGAACGTAACGCTTTCTATATCAAAATCACCGTATAAAGTAATGGTATTGTCTGCGTTTTGTGCAAAGGTCATGTACGCTTCACGCAAATTTTCATAACTTCCGTAACATTCAAGATGGTCAGGGTCACTGTTCAATATTACGGAAACATCCGGCTTTAGCAGTAAAAAATTTTTTTTATATTCGCACGCTTCCGTTATAAAGTAATCATAACCGTTAACATAAAAATTGGAAAACTTTTTATCCCGACCGCCTATGTGCGTACAAAAATTTTTATTTGCACATAAAAACACGTGCGCAAGCATTGATGTGCAGGTTGTTTTTCCGTGACAACCCGATACGGCAATTACTTTTTTGAACTTTTTACTAATTTCGTAAAGTAGCTGTCCCCTTGATAGTATTTTTTTATTTAATGCAACAGCTTCCGAAATCTGAACGTCATTTTTACTTATTGCATCCGTGTAAACGACTACGTCGTAATTTTTTACGCTGCCGCGCCTGTCGCCTGTTTCAACCGACACCCCCAAACCTTTGAGCTCCTGCGTATAAACACTATCTACAATATCGCTTCCTCCCACCGTTTTTCCGCTTGCAAGTATAAATTTTGCAAGCGCGCTCATACTTGTTCCACCGATACCTATAAAATAAAAACTGTCAAAATTGTCCAAAAATGCACCTTGCATATTAAATATTACTGAATATTCCTGGTTTTTAGCACAATTTTTGCAATTTTTAGTAAAAATTTTTTAAAAACATATTGAATTTATAAATCTTTTATTGTACAATATTAGCAATGAAAGTATATTCTGGTAGGTGACAAAAATGAAAATCTCAGATGTACGAATCAGATTAGTTAACAAGGCTGACAATAAGCTTAAAGCCGTAGCATCGATTACTATTGACGATTGCTTTGTAGTGCATGACATCAAGATAATCGAATCCGTAGAAGGCGCGTTTATTGCTATGCCGAGCAGAAAAACAAATGACGGCGAATATAAGGATATTGCACATCCGCTTAATACCGAGACCCGAGAAATTTTGAAACAAGCAATCCTTAAAGCTTACTTTGACGAACTGAAATAAGTCATACTATGTTTTAAGTTAAATAATGCTGAATTTGTAAACAAAAACACACACGGAAAACCGTGTGTGTTTTTGTTATATTTTTTTAATTAATCGTCGCGTCTTTTACCCAGATTTTTAAGTATCTGAGCAAATTTAGGAATATTCTTTTCCGCAGGACGCTCTATTATTATCTCAGGTTCGGGCTCACGCCTAACAGGCTGATTCAGCTGTTGATTAACGGAGGAACTGTAAGAACGCTCCGATGATGAAGGATATTGCTGTGTTTTATAAACAGGTTCCGTTACGGACAGTCTGCGGCTGTACGAATCAGGTGCATACGACGAAATATTCGAATATCCGCTCTTGGGCTCGTCGTGAAGTTTACTGTCGTAGCCGGGGAAGCTCGTTGCAATTATGGTTATCTCGACCTCGTCCTGAACGTTGGGGTCGATACGTGCGCCGAAAATGATATTTGCGGAAGCGTCTACAACACTCTTTATAAGCTCCGCCGCGTCGGTAACCTCGTCTATGGTTAAGTCTTCACCGCCGACTACATTTAATATAACGCCTCTTGCGCCTTCAATGGTGGTTTCAAGCAACGGGCAGTTTACGGCAAGACGTACCGCTTCAACTACGCGGTTATCGCCCTTTGCAACGCCTACGCCAAGATGCGCTACGCCCCTGTCTTTGAGAATAGTTTTAACGTCTGCAAAGTCAAGGTTGATAAGCGCGGGATTAACGATAAGTTCGGTAAGTCCCTTAATACTCTGTTTCAAGATATCGTCCGCAACGCGAAGCGCCTCCTTTATAGGAGTATGCTTGGGAACGACGGTCTTGATTTTATCGTTAGGAATAACGATTAAGGTATCGACGTACTTTTTAAGATTGTCAAGACCCTTTGCGGTATTTTCAAGTCTTTGTCTGCCCTCAAAGCTGAAAGGCTCAGTAACAACCGCAATCGTGAGAATTTTCAAATCCCTTGCAATTTTAGCCAATACAGGTGCGGCACCCGTACCGGTTCCGCCGCCCATTCCAGCAGTTATGAACAGAAGGTCCGTGCCCTTTACGGCTTCGGTAAGCAAATCCTTGCTTTCTTCGGCAGCAGCTCTACCTACTTCGGGGTCCGCACCGGCGCCAAGACCTTTGGTAAGCGCACTGCCAATCTGTATTTTATTTTCGCAAGGCGAAAGCATAAGCACCTGGCTGTCGGTATTTACCACGTAATAGTCGGCGCTGTTTATTCCCGCGCTCAACATGCGGTTAACGGCATTATTACCGGCACCGCCTATACCTATAACTTTAATTTTCGCTCTGCCCGTAATCTGTGAGCCAATTCCTTGTAAATCGTTAAACATATCAACCTCCGATAAAGGATAAATAATTTATTTTGCGTCTTTAAGAGCCATATCCAAAAGACTTAAAGACGATGAAAAATGCGGTTTATCGTAATAGGGAACACGGGGAGCTATCACCTCCACGCCCCTGACCAATCGTCCAGCAAGGTGTTCCGCGGTACCGCGGACGACTTTTACCCCCTCGCCGGTTATAAGCAAGGGCTTACCGTCAATGTTTCTGCCGGTAAAATTCTGACGACACTCTTCTATCGTTTCGCAGACGCCGTCCAAGCCTTCACGTATTATGTTTCTGAGCTTCGACGCGGGGAAAGCATAATTTTCACCCTCGTACATACATTCTTCCAAAGTATCAAGCTTTTCCTTTGCATTAAGATTGACAGTTGACAAAAAAGATTTCGCAACATCAAACGGAATATCAAGTTCCGACATAAGATAAAACGCAACGTGCCCTATTCCTACAGAGAAAGATTCACTGTACAAAATACCGTTACCGCAAATAACGCTGTAAGTTGAAGAAATATAGCCTAAATCGAATAACACCGCACATTCGTCGCGCTTTTCCGTATCAACGAGATACATAGCCTCTGCATGCGGAACGGGTATAAACCGTAAAGATATGCCGTTAAACCTTTCGAAAGCCCGCACAACACTTGCGATAAAAGAGTCGTTACAAAAATAGAAACAACTCTTGCCCTGCAAGCTGTCGCTTATTTCTCCCAGCGGGTCAATAACCTTACGCTTGTCCGAAAGCACGAAGTAAAGGCAACTATGTCTGATTTTCGTCCAGCCGTTCATATCATTGGGAGTACTCATATCAACAAGCAACCTGCAATCGGAAGAAGAAATTTTCTTTGCCGACTGAAATGATAAAACCTTATCCACGTTGACAAGCTTTAAAAATTCACCAGGTACGCCTATGTAAAAATTCTTTACGCCGCCCGTTGCGGAAAGCGTACTTTTTACAATGTCCGTAACTGCAGAAACAAAGCTTTCAACGTCAAGAAACTCACCTTCCGCAAACCCGTCGTATTCGCAGGTATACTTGCTTTTAATAATAAAAGTATTGTTTACACCCCTTTCACCGACTATTGCGCACACGTCGGAAGAGCGAACATTCAAAACGGCAACGCTGTTGGAACGCATCTGTAAAACTCCATTTACTGTTATGAAAAT
>JAIDRY010000154.1 GCA_029061465.1 Clostridia bacterium | reverse complement strand
GCACATGCGTCAAAAATCGCTATTATTAGAAACTATAAAAATAAGGGCATTTTCAGCCGAAAAACGCCTAAAAACGCCCCAATATTATTAAAATCCGTTTGTTACAAAATCCCTAAAATCAGCAACTTCCCAAAACTTCCCAAATTTTTTCACAAAAATTATAGACAAAATCATAACCGGCTTGCTTACGAAAATCGCATTTTCTAATAAGCACATCAATTAATTTATCAATTAAGCATCGATTCTATTCTTTTGTACACAAGAGAAAGTTCGTTAATATAACCCACTCCGCCTCCCTGTAGACTATATGCTTCATCACAATATTTCTTTGCGGTTAATGGCGCATTAATATCACAATATGCCGCAGCTAATGACGTTAGCAGCGGTATTGAATAGAAGTCATCTTCGCCCAAATAATCCTTTGCAAATTCAATCGCTTTTTCAGGTTGACCGACATTTCTATATACACTAGTCATAGTTGATGCAAGTTTACGCCCAAAATCGTATTTGCCGAATTTACCGAAACCATACTTAAATACCCTATCACACAGATAATATGCCTTCAATTTATAAATGTTACGAACAAAATCCACAAGCTCGTTTTCCGACATATTTTTATAATCTATTGTTTCGAAATATGCCCCTATAACTTTAACCGCGACATCAGCACTAACTGCTACAAAGTGCGAATCATAAACCGACTCGCCATTTATATAGTACGTTTCGTCTTCAAATTCAAATTTCGTCATATTTAATTCCTCTTATTTTCCGTTAGTTCCTTCGTCTTGCCGTTTTACACCATTAAGCAACTGTAAAAATTTAATTTTGTTTTCAACACTAACCAGATTAATTAATACAATTCCTCACCGCTAATGCAATCATATTCAGAAGATACTTCTCCAAATCCGCTTGTCGAAATAAACCCAATATTCCCGACAGCAAGTCCTTTTATATTTCTGATCTGTTCTTCTTCCTCTTGCATCTCAGTCAAAGACAGTGGTTTAGAATAATACTTAGTTTCGTAAATATCAAAGTTATCTTTTCTCTGTAACACCACATCAAACTCACCATTTGTCTTTGTTGCGCTGTCATCGTAGTAATACGTTCCGATACGGAATATGCCTTTTCTCTTCCCCTCTTTGACCTGTAATGAGAAAAACATTCTTGCTATCTCTTCAAACCTATGAGA
>JAIDRY010000153.1 GCA_029061465.1 Clostridia bacterium | reverse complement strand
GTCGTAGTACAGTCCGCGGCTACCGCCTCGTCCGTTTCTTCGGTGTGTCCGTTCGCGGGAACGACTTCCTGCTCAACTAATACGGCATGGCAGACCGAGCAATGCTTTCCCTCGGTCAAGCCCGTCGTAGTACAGTCCGCGGCTACCGCCTCGTCCGTTTCTTCCGTATGTCCGGCGGGAATAACCGTCTGCTCAACTAATACGGTATGGCAGACCGAGCAATGTTTTCCCTCGGTCAAGCCTGTCGTAGTACAGTCCGCGGCTACAGCCTCGTCCGTTTCTTCCATATGTCCGTTCGCGGGAACGACTTCCTGCTCAACTAATACGGTATGGCAAACAGAGCAATGTTTTCCCTCGGTCAAGCCTGTTTCCGTACAGGTCGCAGCTATCGCCTCGTCCGTCTCTTCCGTATGTCCGGCGGGAATAACCGTCTGCTCAACTAATACGGTATGGCAAACAGAGCAATGCTTTCCCTCTGTCAAGCCCGTTTCCGTACAGTTAGCGGCTACCGACTCGTCAATTTCTTCGGTGTGCCCGAGAGCCGACCCCTCGTCCGCCACCGTGTCGGTTTCGTCGCATCTTTCACATTTCGCGGTTTTAGTGCCGTCTTTAACACAGTCGGCATTATTATCCGACTTGTAATTATTAAAGCTGTGCCCTAGTGCATCGGTATCATTATCTCTGTAACTTACGCCGCAGGAACAGGTATGTAAAGCGTAACCTTTCTCCGTACAGGTAGGTGATACTACGCTTTCCGTATAGGAGTGCTCGTGAGGTTGAACATCTCCGGAACTGTTGTCAAAACACGAGGCTAAGCCGAACGTGCAGGCGAAGACTGCCATAATTGCCAAAACCGCAAGTAGAACCTTCTTTCTCATTAATTACCTCCGAAATAATGTTTAAAACATTATTTAATTAATTATACAGTTTATAGCTGTATAATGTCAAGTAATGAGTAAAAAAGCAAAAGAAGAATTGTATAATTTGTCTGCCAACTTAAAGGATTTACGAAAGCAATTCGGGTACACACAAAAATATGTTGCCGAGCAAATAGGTATAACTTTTCAATCATATCAGCATTACGAATGGGGGCTGACGGTTCCCACCCTTCAGAACTTTATTAATCTTGCTAAACTTTACAACGTACCTTATAATGAACTTTTAGAAAAATAAACCGTAAATTTTCTTTACGGTTTTATACTGTATTTATTTAAAAACCCCGCTTGCGTTTTCCGCAAGCGGGGTTAAATTTTTAAATTAAACTTATTTCTTCATTGCTTCAATCTGCTTAGCAACTTCGTCCTGCAAATTCTCGCTCTTCTTTGCAAGTCCTTCGCCCATTTCAAAGCGGGTAAATCTTACTACCTTGAACTTGTTGCCGATAACCTGCGAAACCTTCTGCGAATCGTCCTTGACGAAGAGCTGTTCCATAAGGCAGTTTTCGGTGTAGTACTTGCCCATTTTGCCGTCGATAATTTTTTCAAGAATAGCGGTGGGCTTGTTCTTGTTCTTTTCGTCGTTCTGCATCTGGACGAGCATAATCTCCTTTTCCTTTGCAAGAACTTCCGCGGGAACGTCGCCGGCTACAAGATAGGAAGGTCTCGAAGCCGCTATCTGCAATGCAACGTCGTGGAGGGTTTCTTCACTGCCCGCCTTAAAGTCAACCGCGTCAACCATAACGCCGACCTTGCCGCCCATGTGGATATAGGTTTCTATCTTGCCCTTGGTCTCGTAAATAGCGAAACGGCGGAGAGAAATCTTTTCACCGATAACGGCGGTCTGGTTGGTGATAAAATCCTTTACGGTTGCGCCGTCGAGTGCGCAAGCGTTGAGTGCGTCGATATCAGCGGGTTTGTTTTCCGCAACTACCTTTGCAACCTTTTTAACTATTTCCTGGAACTTGTCGCCGCGGGAAACGAAGTCGCTTTCGCAGTTTACTTCCAAAAGCACGCCCACGCTGCATTTTTCGCAAACGTATGCGCCTACCGCGCCCTCTGCGGCAATTCTGCCTTCCTTTTTAACAGCCTTTGCGATGCCGCGCTCTCTCAAAAGTTCGATAGCCTTTTCCATATCGCCGTCCGCGTCTACAAGCGCTTTTTTGCAATCGAGCATACCTGCGCCGCTCTTTTCGCGGAGGTCTTTAACGTCCTGTGCCGTAAATGCCATAATATTTCTCCTTATTATTAATTAATTTACTGCGCAAGCAAAAACCACGATTTTTGCTTAGCACACCCCATTTGCGCATACCTGCGCCTCAGCGGGTGAGCAACGCCAATTATATATTGGTGTGCTACTAAGATTGGCGTTGCAAGGGCAGCGCCCTTAAAATCACGGAATTTTGTGTTCGCAGAATAGAACGCAAAATTCGTGAACGGTTTTTTTATTCTGCTTTCTCTTCTTCCTCTGCGGGAACTTCGTTTGCTACGATTTCTTCGATTGAAACGGGCTCGTCGTCTTCCTCTACGGGAAGCACGGGGGTTTCGCCCTGGTTAGCCTCGATAACGGCGTTAGCGATAACGGAAGCAATGAGCTTAACCGCACGGATTGCATCGTCGTTGCCGGGGATTACGTAGTCGATAAGGTCGGGGTCGCAGTTGGTATCGGTGATAGCCACGATGGGGATATTGAGCTTGCGCGCTTCCGCAACGGCTATATCCTCGTTGTGGGGGTCTACGATGAACATAACGCCGGGAAGCTTGTTCATCTCTCTGATACCGCCGAGGTTAGTCAAAAGCTTGTCGTATTCTTCTTTGAGTTTAGCAACTTCCTTTTTGGGAAGAAGGTCAAACTCGCCGCTCTGCTCCATCTTTTCAATCTTTACCATTCTGTCGATACGGGTGCGGATTGTCTTGAAGTTAGTAAGCGTACCGCCGAGCCAACGGCTGTTTACGTAGTACATACCGCAACGCTCAGCTTCTTCCTTGATAGCTTCCTGAGCCTGCTTTTTGGTGCCTACGAAGAGAACGGATTTACCCTCTTTAACGCAGTCGCAAACGTACTTGTATGCTTCCTCGATTAAACCTACGGTAAGCTGCAAGTCGATGATGTGAATGTCGTTGCGGTCCGCATAGATGTACTTAGCCATCTTGGGGTTCCATTTTCTGGTCTGGTGCCCGAAGTGTACGCCCGCTTCGAGCAGCTGTTTCATTGAAATTACTGCCATATTATTCCTCCGTTTACCTCCCCGACGACGCGGCTTTTCGGCGCTTATTACGGCATAAAGATTTACCGCCACGGAGCGCCCGCCCGTCGGGTGTGAATTATAGCGTTGATATTTTAACAGAAATATTTATATTTGTAAAGCAAAAACAGGATAAGATAACAAAAATTGCCACCTTTTACGGACGGCAATTTTTCGTGAATTAATTTACGCATCTTCACCGAAATCTTCTTCGGCTTCCTGCTGATAGAAGGCAAACACTTCTTCCAAGAGGCTTTCGTCCTCTATAGGCTCCAAAGTGTCGCCGCTTTCGTTTAAGCGGAAAATGACGACCTCGTCCTCGGCAATCTCCTCGTCGGGCTCGGCGGCAAGCAGAAGGGCGTATTTTTCACCCTTGTACTCCGTTACGTCCAACAGCTTGAATTTAATTATTTTGCCGAAGTCGTCGATAAGCTCGATAATTTCCTCTTCGTCCAACTCCTCGTTTTCAAGTTCCTTGTCCATATTATTCTCCTTTTTTCAGTTTGTTCAGATAACCGTCTAATATATTTGCGGCGGCAAGCGCGTCCACGTAATTTTTGCGTTTTTCGCGCCTCATTCCCTCGCTTATAAGCGTTTCGTGCGCCATTTGCGTTGTGAACCTTTCGTCCTCGCACACGACGGGTATAGTAGTTTCGGCGGCAAGCGCTTCTATAAACGAGCGGGTTTTCACCGTCTGCAAAGCTTCGCTTCCGTCAAAGTTTACGGGAAGTCCGCACACTATCACGGTTGCGCCCTTTTCCTTTGCGATAGCCGCAAGTGCTGCGACGTCCGTTTTGAACCCTTTTCGAAAATACGTCTGCGAGGGCAGAGCGTAGGTATTGAACGGGTCGGAAATCGCAACGCCTATTCTTTTATCGCCTATATCGAATGCGACGTATCTTTCCATACGGGTATAATAGCACAAGTAATATTTTTTTTCAAGCGTATGCGCAGGCATTTTTTTACAATCATAATCAGGGCTTTCCCGCACATACTTTTATTGAGGCTTAAAGCCTTTAAGGAGATACAAGTGGAAAAGTTTATTTTTGGGCTTGCCGTAGGTATGGCAGGCGGAGCGCTTTTGGTAGCGAATAACTGCAAGCTTTTAAACCTCGTTAAGAAAAATCAGGAAGATTTAATGACGAAAGCCGAAAGTTATATCGACAAAAAGCTGGAAGAACTTGAAAGCGGTAGTAAGAATAAAGAAACAGATACCGAAGAGTCACAGTAAATCCAAAAGAGAAGCCGCCTGAGGTTTTTAGCCTTCGGCGGCTTTTTTTATGAATTTTTTATCTGTAATCTTAAAAGCGCGTTTTCGTCGGTTAAGCGCTTAATGAGAGTAGTCAACCTCTTATTCTCTTCTTTAAGGCTTGAAGCGAGCTTGTCGTAAAGTCCGTTTATCTCGTCCTCTATGCGGCGCCTTGCCTCGTCCGTTCCGCAGTTAAGTCCGCACTCGCGCATAAGCCTTTCAATCCTTTCGGGCTGTTTGCCTAAAACGTTGCGGTACTTGTTCTGATAGCGGAGCATTAATTTGTCGTCGCCCTTGGCAAGGTTTAAAACGGCGCGTCTTACCGAAACGCCCTTGCTTTTCTGCAACAGAATTTCCTTTAAAATCCTGTCCGTTTCTTCTTCCGAAAATGGCAGGATTTTTTCGGCTTTGAGGTTCTTGCCGCTAAGTATCTGTTTTACGCGTCCGTCGCCCGTACTGCGGAGCAGTGCGTAATAATAATTTCTGACGCTACCCTTTGCCCTGCCCGTCTTTTGCGCGTAGGATGCAAACAAGCCCGAAAGGGTCTTGCCGTCCCTCTTTCCGCACGAGATAAAGTCCACAAGCTTTTTAGCTTCTTCTTCCGTATAGCCGTTAATCTTGTTCATAATTTGTCCTCCGTAAGGAAATATTGACATAATTTCGAAACGCTATACATTAAATAATAAAAAACGGCTTTTGCATCACGGGAGAATTATGAGAATTTACTTTTTATCGTACAAGCCTGCTATTTTAAAGCTTATCGGCTTGTACGTAGGCTCGATTGATTTGTTCGAGCGGCATATCGATATAGATATAGGCGACAGCCTGCTTGCCGAAATCGTGCCGGGGGAAAATTTGCAGAGCGTTAATTTTTTCATTAACGAGCGTTTACTATTCGAGCCGCCTCCTTTTCTCGACGTGTATCTTTTAGGCGGCGAAGCTCTTATATTTATAAGAGAATACGGCAACAAGAACGTCGGGCTTTCCGTCGTTTTCCAGACGAGGTTTTGCGGAAACCTTATAACCCTTTTCAATCAGGGAGGAACGTACCTTTCCTGCGAGGGCGCGGACTATTCGCTTATCCCGCTCCCCCAAAAATTTGCGGCGGCAACCTTTGAAGAAAAGGTTTTAAACGGCTTGCCAGTGCTTACGATAAAGGGCGGCAACGCGCTGCTTATTTTAAACGACAAGAGCAAAAGAATTTTTATGAACGACGTGGAAAGCGTTATTTTTTCCGACTTTTTGGAAGTAACTGCGGCGTTTGAAACATGCACTGCGGCGAAAGCCGAGTGCCTTTATTCTTACGACGGCGAAAAGCTTACGCTCGTTACGAGCAAGACGGTTGAAACGCGCCCGCCCGAAAAGAACATTATGCATTTCGCGTTTTTTGAAAGCGTGCTGACGCGCGGAGATTTTTCCTCCTACCTTTGCGACGAGCTGAAAGAGAGGGCTGCTATCCTGCAGGAATACCTCGGCACGTTCGTTTCCGTAACCGTGCCCACCGAAAGCTTTTACAGCGAGCACGGCGATATCCGTGCGGCGGGACTTGTATATCCCAAAGCCGAAAACCTCTTTGAAGTCAAATATTTCGCCGTGGATTTAGAGGACGGCAAGATAAGCAACGTATATCCCGTTGAATAAAATACCGCCCGAGGCAAACGCCTCGGGCGGTATTTAATTTTTTATCGTGCACGACTTAATCGGGAATAAACGTTCCGCTTATTCCATTACTACCGCCGCCGTCAGGGACGTCGGGGTTATAGGTTGCGATATACTGGGTTAAAGTTTTAAACTTTTCTTCGTATTGAGATTTAACGGGTCCCGTAACGTGAAAGCTACTGCCCGATATAGTAAACTGCGCGTGGCAGCGTGGACATCTTACGCCGTCACTGCTTTCATATACGTCGCCGTATTTATCCGTTAATCTTACGGTCGCGCTATACCTTTTTCCGCAAACCGGACACTTCCTCGTTCCGCTTATCCCGTAATATTTCTTATATAAATACTTGCCGAGTATTTTCCGTTTCTGCATACGGTCCTGCGAATTTTTCATACGCGATATAACCCAGGAATACGAACGGGTATACGCGGTAAATAGAATAATTAACAGCACTAACCCGCCAAGCACGCAGGGCGCGATTATCAGTTCAAGGTCCACTTCTTCGGCAAGCAATGCCGCCAGAATATTCATATCTTTTTAATCCTCCCGAGTATTTTCGTGATAAATAATTTCTTTTCCGTGTTCTTTTGCGTACTGTATTTCCCTTGACACAGAGTTTCCGATATAGCCGTCTATACTGACTATGTACACAATATCGGCAAGGTCTATTTTCTTAAAGTGCGCTTTTGCAAGATTTTCCAAATCCTGTTCGTCGGGTGTAAAATCGGGAGCGTCAATAGGGCAAATAGCGCAATAGCCGTGCTTTGTTTCAAGCTCCATTGCGATTTGTTGCATTTGCTTTGCAAAACGCATACTGCCGCATAACGTTACTACTTTCATAAATACGTGCACCTCGCGAAAAACGTTTTACTTGTCCTCGGTTACGGTCTTTTCGTCGACGTATTTTTTCATCATAGTAAAGCTTGCTTCCGAAATAGCGTGCTCGAATTCGCACGCGTCATTGTCCGCGTCAAGCTCGGGCACGCCGTGCAGTTTCAAAAATTTGCGTATTATGCAGTGTCTGTCGTAAACGTCGTGCGCGTAAGCTTCGCCGTCCAACGTGAGATGAATGTGCAAGCCGTCGCACTCCACGTAGTTTTTCTCCTGCAAAATTTTAATAGCCTTTTGCACCGCGGGCTGCGATACTTTCATTTTCCGCGCAACGTCAACGCGGTGAACGAACTCGCTTTCACGCGACAAAAGCAAGATACATTCAAGATAATCTTCTGCTGACTGGTTCCTCTTCATACCGTAATTATACTATCAAACGCTCCGTTTGTCAATGCCTTATTCTTCGCCCGCAAGCTTGGCTTCGCGGTCGGCAATGGTTAAGGCTTCAATCATATTCTCGATATCGCCCATAATAAATTCCGTTAAGTTATACACGGAAAGCCCTATTCTGTGGTCGGTAACTCTGCCCTGCGGGAAGTTATAGGTGCGGATACGCTCCGACCTGTCGCCCGTGCCGACGAGGGATTTTCTGTGTTCGTCGTAAGCCGAGCGATTTTGCTGGGCATAGTAATCGTACAGCCTTGAACGCAGTACCTTGAACGCCTTGTCCTTGTTTTTAAGCTGGCTTCTCTCGTCCTGACAGGTAACGACGATACCCGTGGGAAAGTGCGTTATGCGGATAGCCGTTTCGGTCTTGTTTACCTTCTGACCGCCCGCACCAGACGAACGGTAGACGTCTATTCTTATATCCTCGTCCTTTATCTCGACATCGACGTCCTCGGCCTCGGGCAGAACGGCAACCGTCGCGGTAGAGGTATGAACACGCCCCTGCGATTCCGTTTCGGGAACGCGCTGAACGCGGTGCACACCGCTTTCGAATTTAAGCTGTTTGTAAGCGTCCCTGCCCGTAACGTTAAAGACTACTTCTTTAAGCCCGCCAAGCTCGGTTTCGTTTATGTCCACAAGCTCGACCTTTAAGCGGTGGCGCTCGCAGTAATTGAGATACATTCTGTAAAGCTCGTAGGCAAACAGCGCCGCCTCCTCGCCTCCCGCGCCGCCGCGGATTTCGACGATACAGTTTCTGTCGTCATTCTTATCCTTGGGCAAAAGCAAAATTTTAAGCTCTTCCGTCAGTCCTTCCAGACTTTCACCGCACTCGTCGATTTCGGCTTGCAAAAGCTCCCGCATTTCCGTATCGGTTTCGGTTTTCAGCGCGTCCTCCGCCTGACGCTTACGCAGTTCAACCTGCTCGTACTCGGCGTACTTTTGCGCCGTTTCCGCAATTTCGGACTGCGCTTTTGCAACCTGGGTCCACTCGGCGGTATTCGCGATAACGTCGGGGTCGCTCATCTTCTCGGACAAGTCGTCGTAACGCGCTTTTATGACTTTGAGTTTTTCAATCATTTTAGACATAATATACCTTAAAAACGAGGGTTGCGTTTAACGCCGCAACCCTCAAATACTTTAAAACACTATTTTGACAAACCTGTCTACGCCCGCCAAATCCTTTAATACTATGGCGTAATCGCGCTTGGGGAAAAGCTGCAAAATTTCGTTGGTCTGGTTTTCGCCGCACTCCATAATGAGCATACCGTCCTTTGCGAGGTAACTCCTCACGTCGGCGGCAATTCTGCGGTAAAAGTCAAGTCCGTCCTCACCGCCGTCAAGCGCGACGCGCGGTTCGTGCTCGCGCACTTCTTTCTGGATATTGGGTATATCTCCGCTCTTTATATAGGGGGGATTGCAGACGATTATATTATACCTGCCGCGCACGTTGGTAAACATATCGCTCTGAACGAAGTTTACGTTTACGCCGTTTGATTTGGCGTTTTCCTTTGCAAGCATAATTGCCGCGTCCGACAAATCCGCCGCCGTAACGGTAACGTCCTTGCCCTGCAAAGCCTTCGCAACGGATACCGCGATACAGCCCGAGCCCGTGCACATATCCAAAATTTTGTCCCCGTTCTCCGCGCTCTTTACTACGCTTTCCGCAAGTAATTCCGTTTCAGGTCTTGGAATAAGCGCCCTTTCGTCCACCTTTATTTTACAACCGTAAAATTCCGTGTCGCCTATAATATACCAAAGCGGTCTGCCCGAAAGCCTTTCCGCTACGATTTCGCGTATGCGCTTACTTTCCGAGGGCTTTACCGTGCGCTCGTTTTTAAGCTCGCTGCGCTTGACGTCTAAAACGAGGGAATATATCCACTCCGCGTCGCTTTCGT
>JAIDRY010000152.1 GCA_029061465.1 Clostridia bacterium | reverse complement strand
TTGCACTTTAAAAATATTTTCTCGGCAACTTTTAAGCCGTCAGCCGCAGAGCTTGTAATCCCGCCCGAATATCCGCTACCTTCTCCGCAAGGGTATAAACCTTTAACAGATACACTTTCGCAACATTCGTCGCGCAAAATACGAATCGGTGAAGAAAATCTGCTCTCTACCCCGGTTAATACAGCGTCGGGTGAAGCAAAACCCTTTAACCTCTTATCCATATCGGGTATTGCAGATTTTAACGCGTCCACAGCAATTTTCGGGAGCACTTCGTTAAGTGGAACAAACGCAGTTCCCGCAGCGTAAGTTGGCTTAACTGCCCCAAACCCCGAGGACACTCTATTCTCGGCAAAGTCCTTATAGAGTTGCACGGGCGCTTTGTAATTGCCACCGGCGGAAACGTAAGCACGCCTTTCTATTTCGCGTTGAAATTCCATACCGTCAAAAAGCCCGCCGCCCCAGTCACTACTTTTCATCTGTACCATAAGCGCAGCGTTAGAGTTTATCTCATTGCGAGCATACAAACTCATTCCGTTTGTCACTACACCGCCTTCCTCGCTTGCAGAAGGTATTACTACGCCGCCCGGACACATACAAAAAGTAAAAACCGTACGCTCGTGGGCATGTGAAACAATTTTGTAATCTGCTGTTGGAAGATTACTTGCAAATCTGCCGTATTGAGCACGGTTTATTTCACTTGCAAGGTGTTCAATCCTTACGCCAACCGCGAAGTCACGCGGCTGCATATGCACCCCATACCCGTCAAGCATCCGGAACGTGTCGCGGGCAGAATGTCCCAAAGCAGATACGGCAAAATTTGCCCTGATTTCACTCTCATCGCCGCTGATTAGATTTTTAACAAAAATACCTTTTAAACAACCGTTTTTAATATCTAAATCGGTAAAAAGCGTGTTAAACAGATATTTACCGCCATTATCCACAACGTATTTGCGCATATTTTTTAAAATATCAACCAGCTTGTCACTTCCTATGTGCGGTTTATTGAGATATAAAATTTCCTGCGGCGCGCCAAATTTATTGAATATTTTTAATACGTCTTTATTTAATCCGTCGTGTGTTTGAGTATTTAATTTTCCGTCTGAAAAAGTACCTGCTCCGCCCTCGCCAAACTGGACGTTCGAGTTGACGTTAAGAGCTTTATTTTTAAAAAAATTATCTATTGTTTCACGCCGGTTTTCTACATTTTCACCGCGCTCTATTATCACTGGTTTAAAGCCGTGTTCAATAAGCCTTAAAGCACAGAACAGCCCAGCAGGTCCGCTACCGATTACAACTACATCAGGAGCGTTTTTAAGCTTTTCACAAGGTATATTATCCTCTACCGCTTCGTCAGAACACGCTATCGAATAAATCCAGAAAATATTGTTTTTGTCCCGCGCGTCAAGCGACTTTTTAAGTATTTCAAAATGCCTAAGTTTACCGTTTAATTTGCTTTTGGCGATACTTATCAGCTTGTCCTCGCTTTCGTCTATATGAAGTTTAATATTGTCCAGCCTAATTTTCATAACCGTTTTAAAATCATTTTTGCAATGTACACTCCGCTTGAAAACGCCCATTGCAAATTATATCCTCCGCAATCTCCGTCGATATCTAATATCTCACCGGCGAAAAACAAGTTGCTTACAATTTTGCTTTCAAGGTTTTCGGTAATCTCGTTTATGCTTATCCCTCCGCGCGTTACTTGCGCATACGAAAACCCAAGCGTACCCGTTACTTTCAATTTAAAGTTCTTTAAGATACTTACGATTTTATCACTATCCAACGAGTTTGCTCGCCTGATAATTGCGCGGCCTATCTGGTTATGAACCGTTCCCGAAAGCAGCTCAGATTGCTCATAACCGAGTTCTTTCTTGTTATCAATATCGTTTTTTATTAACTCGGCGGAAACATCCGGTAAAAATTCAATACTTAATTCCCCCGGCTTGTCCGCAAATGCGGGTGAAACTGAAAAGACGGCATTTCCGGAAACGCCGTATTCAGTGAAGATAACGTCGCCACGGCTTACAGCAGATTTTTTTTCATCAACTATTGCCGTAACCAAACATTCTGACCGCAACCCTTTTAACGTTTTAATATGTGTAGTTTCCGTTTTTAACTGCACAAGTGACGGATATAACCCGGTCGTCCTATGCCCTGTTTTTTCTGCAAGAGCATACGGCGACAATCCTTTATATACTGGTTGCGCCTTCCCTCCCGTGCATATAACAACAAATCTGGAAGATACGCTTCTGCTATCAGAAAGTTCCAATACAAAGTCTCCGTTCAATTTGCGAATATCTATAACTTGAGTAAAAAGGCTTATACTGACGCCTTGCTTTTTTAATGTATAATTAAGACTGTCCGTAAGCGACGACGCCTGTCTGCCTGAAGGATATACTCTTCCTTTTTCGTCAGCCGTAAAAATACAGTTGAAAAGATTTTTATAAATATCCTTATCCGAGCACACGATTTTTTCGGCTAAGGCGGCTACACTTCCGTGATAATGTTCCGCAGCCATATGTGTATTTGAAACGTTGCCTTGCCCGTTACCCGTTACAGAAAGTTTCTTGCCGAGCCTTTCACCCGCTTCTATTAGCGCAACATTTACGTTGCAATTTTTTGAAAGGCAAGTAGCGCAAGCCATTCCTGCCGCACCACCCCCTATAACAACTACGTCGTAATCATACATAATTGTATTTTATAACAAACGCATTCTTATGTCAACACTTAAAATCTTTATACAGCTTTTCCAATGTTTCCAAATGAAGCTTTTCATCCAATACTATGCGTGAAACAATTTCTGAAACCTTAACGTTTCTTAGCCGCTTCAACATATTTTCATAGCTTATAATTGCGCGACGTTCGCCGATAATGTCGTCTTCAAGCATGTTTTTTAGCGAACATGAATATGCAACATATTTAGTAGAGTAAAAGTCAAAAACACTTGAAGGATACCTCGTATATATGGGTGAAGCGCCTAGAGCAAGAATAGTTTCTCCTAACAATTCCAGATGCATCATTTCGGCAACTGCAATTCTCATTAAAATATCGTGATAGTCAGTGTACTCTACTCTATCAAAAAAGAACGAATGATAAACGTATTGCAAAATAGCATTGAGTTCACCATTGGGCGACGCATAAGCTGGCGATAAAATTTTTAAGCTTAATGCATCATGACATATATCGTCCGTCGTAGGATAAGGTAAATCTACAATCAAGGGCTTAGGCATAATACAAACTATGAAAAATTCGCCCGTTTTGTGCTTTTAAGGCAAAAACGAGCGGATTATGTGTAACATAGTACTTTGTAATCACTAAAAAATAAATAATATTGAAGCAAATTAATGATTTAATACCTTTGAAAGGAATTGTCCTGTATAACTGCCTTTAACTTTTGCAACGTCCTCCGGACTTCCTACGGCAACAATATCACCGCCTTTATCTCCACCTTCGGGGCCTAAATCGATAATCCAATCAGCGCACTTAATCACGTCAAGATTATGCTCAATTACAAGGACGGTATTACCTCCGCTACGCAATCGTGTAAGTATATTTATTAGCTTATCAACATCATAGCTGTGCAACCCCGTAGTGGGTTCATCAAGGATGTAGAAGGTCTTACCCGTGCTTCTTTTCGATAGCTCGGTAGCAAGCTTAACCCTCTGAGCCTCACCGCCCGAAAGCGTTGTAGCACTTTGTCCAAGCTTGATATATCCCAACCCAACATCGCACAAAGTAGCAAGCTTATTATGAATAGAAGAAACTGGTTTAAAAAATTCGGTAGCCTCCTCCACCGTCATTTCAAGCACGTCTGAAATATTTTTGCCTTTATATTTTACTTCCAATGTTTCACGGTTATATCTTCTTCCACCGCATACTTCGCAAGGTACATAAATATCGGGAAGGAAGTGCATTTCTATCTGGATTATTCCGTCGCCTTGACAGTGTTCGCATCTACCTCCGGCGACATTAAATGAAAATCTTCCGCTCTTATATCCACGTTCCTTTGCATCGGGCGTTGCCGCAAACAAGTCACGTATCATCGTAAATACACCGGTGTAAGTTGCCGGATTGCTTCGGGGAGTTCTGCCTATCGGCTGTTGGTCGATTGCTATTATCTTATCGAAATGCTCAACTCCTTCAAACGCATCAAACTTGCCTAAAAGCTGTCTTGCGCCGTTAAGATTGTTTGCAAGATACGGATATATTATTTCATTGACAAGGCTCGACTTGCCGCTACCTGATACACCCGTAACGGAAGTTATAAGTCCTACAGGAACTTCTATATCTATGCCTTTAAGATTGTTCTGTCTGCAACCTGTAACTTTTAATAATCTGCCGTCAGGTTTTTGTCTGACAGCAGGGACTTCGATACTTTTTCTTCCCGAAAGAAAGTCGCCTGTAATCGAGCGAGGCTCGTTCATAATATCTTGCAACGTACCGCAAGCAACAACCTCACCGCCGTGTACTCCGGCCTTTGGACCTATATCTACAATATAGTCGGCGGCGCGCATAGTGTCTTCGTCGTGTTCAACCACAATTAACGTATTGCCTAAATCCCTAAGCCCCAAAAGAGACTTTAAAAGTTTTTCGTTGTCTCTTTGATGCAGTCCTATGCTGGGCTCATCAAGAATGTACAAAACACCCGTTAATGCGCTACCTATTTGCGTTGCAAGTCGAATACGTTGACTCTCGCCACCGGAAAGTGTCGCAGCTCCTCTTGATAATGTGAGATAGCCTAAGCCCACGTTTTTCAAAAAGCTTAAACGGTTGTCAATTTCCTTAATTATGCTGTCCGCAATCATATGCTCGGTTGCGGTAAAGAATCCGAAATCAGTAAACGACTTTAAATCGTCAACCGCCATATCGCAAACTTCGGCAATATTTTTACCGCCTACCGTAACTGCAAGCGCCTCTTTTTTCAATCTCTTGCCGTGACAAGCAGGGCAATCGGAAGTACGCATATAACGCTCTATATCCCACTTAACACCCTCCGACTGTGTTTGGCTATATCTTCTCTGTAAATTTGTTGCAAAGCCCTCCCAGGACTTTTCGAAGCTTCCGGTAAAATTATAAGCACTGTAACTCATCTCAATTTTTTCACCGCCGTTGCCGTACATAAGCATATCGTATATGCCTTTAGGCAATTCCGACACAGGCACGTCTAACGAGAAGTCGTACACCTTAGACAACGCGTTTAAATACATTTGAGTCATTGACGATGAATCAAGATTCCATCCGCTTATTTTGATAGCGCCGTCGCGCAAAGTTTTTGATTTGTCGGGGCAAATCAGGTCAGGGTCGACGATTTGTCTGAAACCCAAGCCCGAGCATTCAGGGCACGCACCCCAAGGCGTATTAAACGAGAAGAGGCGCGGCTCGATTTCTTCAATCGAAATTCCGCAATCTGGGCAAGCATATTTAGACGAATACAGCTCTTCCTTGCCCTCGTTATCAATTACTACCAAACCGTCAGCAAGCTTTAAGGCACTTTC
>JAIDRY010000151.1 GCA_029061465.1 Clostridia bacterium | reverse complement strand
TTGTATGCAAGCCTTTGCCGCTGTCGTCGGGCGCCACCCAGCCGCATTCTTCAACCAATATATTTTTAACTTTTTCCCAATCGTATTTGCCGCCGCAGATTTTGTCAAAATCCAACTGAACGAAAGCGGGTATGCGTCCTGTCATAGACGAAAACCTAAGGCTTCTTTTTAACGGCTTAACTATCTCGGGTACGGTATGTATAGCCTTTGTTACGTTTTCAACCAGCTCGTTTTCGTAACCGACAAGCTTTACTATTTTCTTGGTGCCATTGGATAGTTGACTCATAGTAGTAAGGGTGTGAAACTGTCCTCGTTTCAAAGGCGGGCGCAAAGTTAAAATTCTACCCAAATTAACGCAAAAGTTTAAAAATCTGCTTTGCCAAAATTTGTACGCAATTTCAGGCGCCATTCCGTTATAGTAAAGCCCTGCCATTTGTGCTGGCTCGTTTCCCGCAACAAAATACGGCACTCTCTCGTTTACAAGCGTGGGATAAAACAACACGTATGCAAGAGAAGGGCAAGCACATGTATTGCCGTTCAGCTTATATAATTCTTTGTAAATTTTTTTAAGCTCGTCGTTGTTTACGCTCCGTGTTACAAACTCCACACTGTCAAATGTGCGCCTTGCGTTTTCAATGCTTTTCAAAGCGCTTTCCGAAGCATAGGGGATAATCCACGTCAGTGCAAGCACTTTCAGTTTTTTAACTTTTGAAAGGTAATAAAGAAGATAGGTAGAATCCTTCCCGCCGGTATAGAACAATGCGACGTCAAACCGTGATTTTTTCGAGTGAGGAATATTGTCAATTAAAGGGACTACGCTTTTCAAATCCTTGGTTTTATGCTTGCTTGCGCATATCGGGCAGAGTCCGCTTTCGTCAAACTCAATTCCGGGTATTATAAAATCGTTCGCACAGCAATTTACGCAAAAGTGCGCTTCGTCAAGCGATTTCGGTAAGGGCGCGGCAACGTTTTCATTAACCGCACCGAGCTCAACCAAAGGCGCTATTTTGCAACGTTCTTTTTCAGTCAATTCTCTCGGTAACGACGAAAGAATTTTTAATTGAACCTTATTTAATTTTACAGAGCTTTTCCCCTGTCTCAAACCGTAGTGTATTATTTTATTCTTTTGAATTTTCCAACGGTTTGCAAGGTAAAACGTTTTGCCGTTCATATTAAAAATTATACTCTCGGTTTCTTTGTCTGTCAAGACCGCGCGTTGACAAATCAGCTTTGCAGTGTTAAAATAAACATATGGCTGAAATTACTTCAATCGAACCTCAGAAAAAGGACAAACAGCGTTGTAATATTTACGTTGACGGCGTATTTTATTGCGGCATAAAGTTGGAAGTCGCTATAAAATACCGCCTTAAAGCGGGTACGTTTATAGAAAAAAGCCGCCTTGACGAAATACAGTTGGAGACAGAAAGAAGTCAGGCTCTTGATAAGGCAATGACGTATATTTCGGCTGCAATGAAAACGAAAAAACAAATTACCGACTATCTCGCTAAAAAAGGCTATACGCCAGCGGTAACTGATTACGTTCTCGGAAAATTGGAATATTATAATTTAACGGATGATTACGCATATTGTCGGGCTTACGTAAATTCAGTAAGCGGTAAGGGCAAACGCGCCTTGGAAGCCGACCTCATAAAACGCGGTGCGGACAGAAAGGCAATAGAGGAAGTTTTATCGGAAACGGAAGAGGACAGCGGAGCAGCGCTTGCCGTATTAAAAAAGTATTTGCGGAGCAAGGAACCCTCTAAGGAAAACCTATATAAAGGCTTTAAATACCTTTTATCCAAGGGTTACGGTTACGATACCGCAAAATCCGCCGTTTCCGCGTTGGGGCTTGAAGATGAAGATTATTGAGCTTGAAGAAACTAACTCCACCAACGAGTACTGTAAAAGCCTTAATATTGACGATGACGTTATAGTAATTGCTAAAAGACAGACTGCGGGTAAGGGCACGAAAGGTAGGAGTTTTTCATCTCTTGACGGCGGCATATATCTTTCTTTAATGCGTAATATGTTTGACTTTCCCGCAGAAAAAGCGTTTCAAATTATGATAAATTCCTGCGTTGCGGTTTGCGTTACTTTGGAAAGCTTCGGTATCAGTCCCGTAATCCGCTGGGCAAACGACGTGCTTGTAAACGGCAAAAAGATTTGCGGAACTCTAATTGAAAATACTTTTTCGGGTGATAAAATAATCCGTTCGATAGTGGGGTGCGGACTTAACGTAAACAATAGCTTTCCGTCAGAGCTTAAGGACATAGCAACATCCATGCAACAGGCGGCAGGTAAACCGTTCGACGTTAAACGCGTTGAAAAAGAGTTTATAAAAAACCTTCAACAAAATTATACTGTTGCCGACTATAAGTCGTATATGAATTGGCTTTTAAAGCCGGTTACGCTAAAAACCTACCATAGTGAAAAAGTTGTTACGGCGCTTGATATTTCTTCGGACGGTCGGCTCATAGTTGACGATAACGGCACAATTTTAAAAATCAGTTCTGCGGAGGTTTCAATCGGATTATGAGAGCGTTGACAAACGAACAGATGCGTGATGCCGACAGCTATACTATAAACGTTTTGGGGATTCCATCCGTTGTGCTTATGCAAAGAGCAGGTGTTGCGATAGCAGACGTTGTGCAAACGGTTGCGAAACCTAATTATAAAATCCTCGTCGTTTGCGGTACAGGCAACAACGGAGGTGACGGTTACGTTTGCGCACAAGAGTTGTTAAACCGAGGATTTAATGTCTGCGTGTACGCCTTTGACGGTAAACTGTCGGAAGATTGCGAAAAGGTAA
Source organism: Clostridia bacterium (assembly GCA_029061465.1). GTDB lineage: Bacteria > Bacillota > Clostridia > Christensenellales > Borkfalkiaceae > Coproplasma. The sequence goes on along the minus strand of JAIDRY010000151.1, from coordinate 663 downwards.
AAGCTCTCTATAAAGGCAACTATACGCACGATATATCAGGGGATATAATTGTTGACTGTATATTCGGCACAGGGCTTTCACGCCAGGTCACGGGCGAATATTACTCGGTTATTCAAAAAATAAACTTGTCGGGCGTGTACGTAATTTCAGCAGATATTCCAAGTGGACTTAACGGCGATAACGGACTTGTGCTCGGTTGTGCGGTAAAGGCGAATGCGACTGTTGCTATTGCCGAATATAAGATAGGTATGTTTTTAAACGACGGGCTGGATTTATGCGGGGAGCTAATCAAAAAAGATATAGGTATCGTCTGCCCTGATAAAGACTATGCTAAGGTTAATTACAGCAATAAAAGCGCCTTTGCAAAGAGAAAGCGTAACACACACAAGGGCAGTTACGGTACAGCAAATATTATTGCGGGGAGCGAAAAATATCCGGGCGCGGCAGTGCTTGCAACACGTGCGGCACTTAAATCGGGTTGTGGCTACGTCAAATTGACAACGCACGAAAAATTGAAGTATGCTATGGTAACTAAGCTTCCGCAGGTAATTTATACCGAATGCGTTGATTTGTCCGCCGAAGCCGTTGCTATCGGTTGCGGAACGGGAGTAGGCGAAGAGCTTTATTCGCGGCGATCAGCGCTGTTGCAAAACTATTGCGGCA
>JAIDRY010000150.1 GCA_029061465.1 Clostridia bacterium | reverse complement strand
ATATTATATCCCGCCAGCGAACCGCTATTTGAAGAATTGTAATAAATTTTAACTTCGGGCGGATTTGCCGTGCCGTACGTTTCGTTAAAGTTTTCGGGGAAAACGACGGCTATATCCAAGCTGCCCTCTTCCACTGCCTTTTTAGCCGTTTCCAGAACGTAGTCCTGTTTATTATCAGTAACGACGTTTAAAATTTGTTCGTAATTTGAGGGCGCGGAAATGTAAGCGGTGGGCTTGTAGTCTTCGGGAGTTTTGTCCAAGTCCGCCATAACCGTACCTAAAATTGAATATAACGCGTAGATTAAAATACCGGGTAAAAGCACGGTTATCACCATTCGCTTATCCTTGAAAAAACGTGCAAACTCTTTTTTAATTATTGTTATTACGTTTTTCATATTCTGCCTCCCGTAACCCTGTCGTACAGCTCGAAGAAAGTATCTTCGAGATTTTTTTCTTTCGTTAAGTTTTCAAGCGTGTCGATTGCCTGCAATTTGCCGTCGATTATGATACCAACTCTGTCGCACAGCTTTTCTACAAGGCTGAAAATATGAGTTGACAGAATGACCGTTTTGCCCTGTGCGCGGAGCTCCTCCAAAAAGTCGGTTACGACCTTTGCGGTAAGCACGTCAAGTCCGTTAGTAGGCTCGTCGAAAATTATGACTTCGGGGTCGTGGACTATGGATATGACAAGCGAAACCTTTTGCTTCATTCCCGTTGAAAGGTTGCCGAATTTAACCTGCGCAAATTTGTCTATACCGAACTTCTGAAATAGAGTTACTTTCCTTGACTGCGCAACCGACTTATCCACTCCGTACAGCTCGCTGAAAAACGTGTAAAGATAATCGGGCGTGAAGAAATCTTCAAGCTTTAATTCGGAAGTGAGAAAGCCGATTTTACGGCGCACGTCGTCTTCCTGCGACACAATACTTTTACCGTCGATAAACGCGTTGCCTTTATCAGGCTTTATGAGCGTTGCAAGCATACGCAAGGTCGTAGTTTTGCCCGCACCGTTAGGTCCGAGTAAACCGAAAATTTCACCGCTGTTAACCGTAAAAGACAAATCCTTTACCGCCTCTTTAACGGCTGAATTACTCTTTTCGATACGCTGTTGTTTGCGTGAGAGTTTAAACGTTTTACAAAGCTTTTCGACTTTTAAAATTTCACCCATAATAACACCTCTTGTGATATTACTGTGATTATACAATAATTACAGTTTGTTGTCAAGTGATTTTTATTAAAAAAAGCACACTTTTCAGTGTGCTTTTGACTAAACGTTAAAATATGTGAAATGAAGGATTAAGCAGGTTACCGACATAAGCACGAGATATAAGCTGAACCACTTATAATTTGCCTTAGCGATAATTTTAAGCATAACCTTTATTGCAAACAGCCCCGACACCGCAGAAACGATAAAACCGAGTGCCACGCTCCAACCGAGGGTTGCCCCGCCTGCTGAAAAGCTTTGCTGGATTTCACCGCTGTGAAGCCCCAAAACTAGTTCTACAAGGAAGCTGCCGAGTATTACGGGAATACTCATCATAAACGAGAATTTTGCAACCTCGTCCCTTTTACAGCCCGCAATAGTGCCCGCGCAGATTGTAGAGCCGCTGCGCGATATTCCGGGAAGAACGGCAAGCGCCTGCGCCAAGCCCATAGGAAGCGTTGTTTTTAAACAGAGCGGCAATTCGTTATCCCTACTCTTTGCAATACGTTCTGTGATAAACAGCACTGTTGCCGTAACGAGGAAGAAAACCGCAAGTACTATCCCCATTGCAGAGCGCGCAAGCAAAATTCCGTCTAGGTCGAGAACTTCGACCAAAATTCCCGTAATCCCTGCGGGGATAGTCGCCAAAACCAAAAGTCCGAGAGTTTTAAACGGTTTTTTGAATAAGTCGAGGATATCCCGCCAGAATACTATCACCACCGCCACAAGCGTGCCGAGGTGAAGTAAAATCATAAAGAACAGTGCGATGTCGTCGCCGCTTATTCCGAAAATACCCTGAAAGAACGCTATGTGTCCTGACGAGGAAACGGGTAAAAATTCAGTAAGTCCCTGTACAAGCCCGAGTATTACAGCCTGCCAAATTTCCATAAAAAGCCCTTAGTTTTGAATATCGAGTAAATCCTGATACCTTGACTGCCACTTAGTTACAGTATTGTCGGATTTGAATTCCTTGATTATCTGAGTGCTTCTTGTAGTGGAAATATCGCTGATGTTCTTGCTCTTAACCATTTCATAGAAAAGGTTTTCGAATGTGCCTTTTTTATCTACGTTAGCCTCCCAATCGGGAGTATACTGCGCAACGCCAGTATTGTCGAAGGTGTACGTTACGTAAATCAAGTGCCAGCCGTAATCGCCTGCGCAGACAGCCCAGCTACCTGCACCGCCCTTGATTGCCTCGTGTGCGGCGTATTCAAATTCCTTAATATAGCTGGTGTCGCCCGCGTCTACCGAATAGCCTATATACTGTGAAAGCACAGCCGTATCGGTTGTATACGCATATTGAAGCTCGTTAACGGCGGAAAGTGCATTATAATATGTGTTATCCTCACCTGTATACAACAGGCTTGCCCTTATCTGCGCTTCGGAGCCTTCAAGGTCGAGCTTACCTTTCGCGTAGATAAAGTTATTATAATCTATCTTGTCGTCGCCGTCCTCGTCCTTATAAAGGGTATCCTTTGAAAGGTCGTAGTAGTTTGCGTTTTTAGAGAAGTTACTGTTACTGGTACCGGTAGCGTAGTCTACGTAGCCGATAAATTCTTTAAGCATATCGTCAATGGTAAGCTTGTCGGGAACGAGGATATAACCGCCGTCTTTCTCCTTTTCAACTACCATACCTTTATACGAATACTTGCCGTAATACTTGGAAAGAGCTTCGTAGCTATCGGGATTTGTTATATTGTTTTCGAAGAACAACCAGCCGCTTGCGCCCTCACCTTTATAATAGTCATCCGCTTTAAAGGCGTAGTCGTTTTCACCGTTGAACCAAGCCGAACGCTGGTCGGTTGTAGTAATCTGTTTTAAAAGTTTATTTCTTGCAATATAATATTCGGGCTTGTAGCCTCCGTCCAAATCTTCGTCTTTGTAGAGAGATTGAAGCTCGGTAAGCCTTGCACTCTGCGAAGCGCTGAAAGGAAGCAATATATTGTAGACGTAGCCGAAAGTGCCCTCGTCGGAAGTGTCCGGCGTGTAGAGAATGAACTCGGAATCAGACATGTTGCCGAGAGCCGAGCTTACCGCGCTTTCAGTAGCGTATGCGGATTTTTGATAATCGAGGAGGTCATTATATACGGAATTGATATAAGAATACTTACCCTTCCCTGCGTTAACAAGCTCAGTTTCTTTTTCCGCTTCAAACATATTGTAATACTTGTTAAGTATACGCTGTTCAAGCTGGGTTTCAAGCTCTTCCTGAATGTAGTTTAAAGATAACACGTCGCGGATGTTTTCCTCGTTTTTGTTAACGAGGTTATAACCGAGCGAACTGAGATCATCCAAAAAGTCGATATAAGCACTTATTCTACTTACGCGAGAGGTGCCTTTGACAGCGTCATCCTTGTAAGCGCCGCTTTGACTGAGAAGATATTTCTCGTAACCGGTGTATACGTTGTAGTTAAGTTTACCGTCCTTATCTTTGGGATAGTAATTATCCTTTTCCGTATCTACGCCCGAAGGGGTTGAACGGGTGCCCTCGCCCGACGAAGAACTGCTGTCGTTCTTCTTTTCCTTCCTGTCGATAGCGTTGTTTATAGCTTTCATAAGCGTATAGGTAGCTATCTTAACGTCGTCGGAATCTTCACCCAAAAGATATTTATACTTTTCAACCTTTGTGGGCTTTGAATTATATTCCGAAATAACGGTTGCGGCGGACTGATTATCGCGTGCAGCCTTGTCCTTCAGAAGATACAAGGTTGCGTACTGAACGAGAACTGCGTTATCAACGAGTTGGTCCATAAAATAGGTAAAAGTCTGATTATACGACCAACCGTAATTGTTGATATAGTTTGAACCCGCGTTAATAAAATACGTTACGAGTTCCCTTTTTATTACCTTTGAGGTACCTACCGCATCCGCGTATTCTTTTAAATTTTTGTCGATAGCCGCGGCGTTGGTAACGTTAATTTCAGCCAAAACCTGATTCATATCAGCCGTCTGGTTTGACGATATCTGTGAACAACCGCCGAGTACTGCGGCAGCCGCAACAGAAGCCGCAAGTATACCACCGATAATTTTTTTACTCTTCATTATTGTGCTCCGAATAAATTAAATGCAAAAATACCAAGTATCATTATAATATATTTTTAACGGTATAGCAAATCTTTTTTATAAATTTTAATTAAAACTTAGCGCAAATTTCAAAAATTTCGTCATTGCAAGCATAGTTTTTGCAGGCGTTGCCGCAGGTGTAAAAACTATTAAAGGCGCTTTGGCCATTGAAAGCTTTGCTTTGCCCGCATACTTTTGAAGCGCCGCGCTTAGTTTTCCGTCCTGAAGCGACTGCACGGACGGGAGCTCGAGCGTGCCCTCGTGCGAGTCTACGCAAATTTTCTTTACGTTGAACTTACCCGCAAACGATTTGAGCACGGCGATTATGAGAAGGTTTAAAACCTCGTCGGGCATTACGCCGTAGTTGTCCTCTATGGAAAGGCACACGCGCTTGTAGTCGTCGACCGTTCTTATCTCCGCTATCTGCTTATAGCAGTCGAGCCTGCCCGCACTGCTTTCGATATATTTTTCGGGAATATAAGCCGTGGCTTTAACGTCAAGCTCGCAAGAAAGCTGCTTGTCGCCCGTCAGCTCTTCCTTTAACAGCTTGGAATAAAGCTCGTAACCGACTTTATCCATATGACCGTGCTGTTCGGCGCCGAGCACGTTGCCCGCACCGCGTATTTCCAAATCGCGCATTGCAATCTTGAAGCCCGAGCCGAGTTCGGTAAACCGCATAATAGCTTTGAGCCTTTCGGTAGCGTCGCTTGTCAGCACCTTGGAGGGCTTAAACGTAAAGTACGCCTGCGCAAGGCGTGAGCCTCTGCCCACTCTTCCGCGCAACTGATAGAGCTGAGATATGCCAAGTCTGTCCGCATCGATAACTATTATCGTATTTGCGTTGGGAAGGTCTATTCCGTTTTCTATTATCGTAGTCGTAACGAGAATATTTTTTTCGCCGCGGTAGAAAGAGAATACCGCGTTTTCAAGGTTGTCCCTGTCCATTCTGCCGTGAGCGTAACAAATTTTACCCTCCGGCACTATTTCCGTAATTCTGCCCGCAAAAGAGGAAATGCTTTCAACCCTGTTATACAAAATGAATACTTGACCGCCGCGGGATATTTCGCGTATGCACGCGTCACGGATAAGCGTTTCACTTTCCTCCACTACGTAGGTCTGGACGGGTAATCTTTTTAAAGGCGGCGTGTTTATGGTGGATATATCGCGGATACCCGCAAGCGACATATGCAGGGTGCGCGGTATGGGCGTTGCCGTCATCGTAAGGCAGTCTATATTCTTTTTGACGTTTTTGATTTTTTCCTTGTGCTCGACGCCGAAACGCTGTTCTTCGTCCAGAACCAAAAGCCCAAGGTCTGCAAACTTTACGTCGTCCGAAAGCAGTCTGTGCGTGCCTATAATTAAATCGATATTGCCGTTTGCAAGCTCGGCTAATATGTGCTTTTGACGTTGAGGAGTTTTAAAGCGGTTTAACGCTTCCACCCTCACGCCGAATTCTTTGAACCTTTCCAAAGCCGTATTGAAATGTTGTTCGGAAAGCACGGTCGAGGGGCACATAAAAGCGGCTTGTTTACCGCCGAGCACGCAAAGATATGTTGCGCGCAAAGCAACTTCCGTTTTGCCGTAGCCGACGTCGCCGCACAGAAGTCTGTCCATTACCTTATCCGAGCACATATCGGCTTTTATCTCTTCAATAGAGTTGAGCTGGTCGGGCGTTTCTTCATAGTCGAAAGAGCTTTCAAACTCCTCCATCATTGCAATATTTTCAGGGAAACAGAAGCCCTTGCGCGAGGTGCGCTCGGCATACAGCTCCTTTAAATCGAAGGCGAGTTTTTTTATGGACTGCTTTACCCTCTCCTTTACCCTGTCGAACTCGGCGCCGCCTATTTTCGAAAGGGGCGGATTGCCGTCGCCAACGTATTTGGAGAGGATATCCATTTGCTCGACGGGAACGTAAAGGATATCCGCGCCCTTGTATTCTATGGCGAGGTATTCCTTTATTCCGTCGGTGGATTCAATTTTTTTAGTGCCGATAATTCTGCCTATGCCGTGCTTTTCGTGCACGCAATAGTCGCCTATTTCGGGCGAAACGAACATATCGCCGCGGCGCTTTTTAATACGCTTGGTTACGGATTTGGTATATAAATCCCCGCTGCCTACAATTACCGTTTTGCTGTCGTGAAGTATTAGTCCGTGGGCAAGCTCCTCGGAGCTGAGCGCAACTCCGCGCAAAGCTTCCGCACGGTCGGGAACGGGATATACGGGCAGATACTCGTCGGATAAAATATCGGAAAGGCGGTCGTACCGTTGTACGCTGCCCGTGAACGCGATTATTTTGTAGCCGTTTGCAAGCCAGCCTTTTACGTCGGTTACGAACTGCGGCATACCGTTGAGATATGACGGCACGGGCGCCGAACGGAGATTATAAGTCTTTAACGGACGGAAAAAAGCCGTGGACGAAGTGAAAGTCTGTAAGGCAAGGCAACGGTAATTTTTAAAGCCATCAATCAAAGTCTGCGGGTCGACAAGCTGATTTTGTGAAAATGTAAACGCTTCACCGCCCTTCTTTAACTCCGCAACCCTTTCGGTATGCTCCTTATATGCGCCGTCCATAACGTCGTTTAAAGATTTACATTCGTCGAAAATTATGAGCGAGCTTTCGGGCAACAGCGAGAAAATATTTTTAGTGCGGCTTAAAAGAGGCATTAAAAAGGACGCGCCCGAAAACGCGGAGGACAGCCCCGACTTTTCGGATATATCCTCTATTATCGCCTTTGCCCTTTCGTACGATTTGGTATCGGGCGCTTTTTTCGCCTCGGCGTTGAGATAGGGAATAATTTTTGCAATCTCGTCCCTGTCCGTGTGGATGTCGGTTGCGGCAACGACGGTGAGGCTATCCACCTCTTCAAGCCGTTCGCCCGTAGTAAAATCGTAGGGCTTTATCTTTTCAACAGTGTCGCCGAAGAAATCTATGCGGACCGGGTTCTCGCAGTTCACAGGGTAAATATCGAGAATGTCGCCGCGTACGGCAAAGCACCCCCTGCTGTCCGCCGAATATTCGCGGGTATAGCCCATTTCGACGAGAGTTTTCGGCAAAGTATTATAGTCCAAATCCTTGCCCTTTTCAAAAGTTACCGCGTCGATTTTATCGGGGAATAACTGCATTATTGCGGCAACTTCGGCAACGACTATTTCAGCACCGTGCAAAAGCTCGTAAACGGCGCATATCCTGCGGAAAAGCGCATCCTTTGATAGAGCGTCTTTATATAAAACGACGTCGTCCTTTGCGGAAAGGCAGGTGCATTTTTTACCCGACAAAATCTTTACCGCTTCGTATGCGCGGTTTGCGGAAAGTGCGTCCGGTGTTATATATAAAACGGTTTGCTTTGCAAGCGACGCGACAAGATATTTATGATAATCGGATAAGCCGAAAACCGCCGTCGGCGTGCCGAGGCGGATATCTTCTTCAAGCTGGGGGTATTCCCCGTTTAAGTTTTTAAAGGTGAAAAAATTTTTTATCAAGCGCGTTGCCCCTGACTGATTATCCGTTGAAGCGCGTCATTGTATTTTCCACGCTTTCGCCCTCGGCTATGGAAATAGCCGCGTCCGCTGCTCTGCCGCAAGCCGATATAAACAGCTCGTAGTCCTCTTTTTTTACTTCGGATAAAACGTAGTTTATTATGGGAATATTAACTTCGCTATCGCGTATGCCTATGCGTATGCGCGTGAAGTTCTGCGTGCCTATTTCCGCTATTACCGAACGCATACCGTTGTGAGTGCCGGCACTGCCCGAAGGACGGATACGCACGCTGCCCTTGGGAATATCGTAGTCGTCGTATAAAACGATTAATTTGCTTGCGTCCGTTTTGTATTTGGCGAGAAGCTGTTTAACCGCTCTGCCGCTGGCGTTCATATACGTTACGGGGCGGGCTAAAATTACTTTTTTGCCCTTAACGTTGGCTTCCGCAACGTAGCTTTCGCATTCCTTTTTTTTGAACTTAACCCCAAGCTTTGCTGCAACGTCGCCCACCGCGATATAGCCCATATTATGAAAGGTTTTTAAATACTTTTCTTCGGGATTTCCAAGCCCCACTATTACGTACATACTTTTCCTTTTAAAAAAGCCGCTTTATTAAGGCGGCTTTTAAATTTAACGTGTTTTTAATCGTATATTTTAGACATTGATTTGTCGAGGTAAACGTTTTCTATTGCCGAAGCGAATATCTGCGCCGTGGTGATGATTTTGAATATGGGCAGCATCTTTTCCTTCGGAATGTCGATAGTGTCCAAGATTGCAAGCTCGGTTATAGGGGAATCGGCAAGTCTTTCTATTGCAGGTCCCGACAAAACGCCGTGCGAACAGCAAGCGTAAATTTCGTTTACCCCCGCTTCCTTTAACGCCTTTGCGCCCTGAACAATCGTGCCCGCGGTGTCAATCATATCGTCAACCATAAGGCAGTTTTTGCCCTTGACGTCGCCGATTATGTTCATTACCTCCATAACGTTCGCCTTGGGACGGCGCTTGTCGATAATAGCCATTTTAGCGTCCATTTTAGCCGCAACCTTTCTTGCGCGGGCTACGGAGCCTATATCGGGGGAAACGACGACGAAGTTATCGTCTACCTTGGGTTTGAAATAATTGTATAAGGTGGGTCCGCCTACGAGGTTATCGAGGGGGATATCGAAGAAGCCCTGTATCTGCATGCAGTGCAGGTCCATAGTAAGAACTCTGTCCGCGCCTGCGCTTGTGATGAGGTTAGCCACGAGTTTAGCCGTAATGGGCTCACGCGAACGCGCCTTTCTGTCCTGACGCGCGTAACCGAAATAGGGAATTACGGCGGTAATTCTTCCCGCGCTCGCTCTCTTTGCCGCGTCAATCATTATGAGAAGTTCCATAAGATTGGTGTTTACGGGATAGCTTGTGGACTGAATAAGGAAAACGTCCATTCCACGGATAGTTTCGTCAAAACGAACGTAAATTTCTCCGTCGGAGAAGTGCGTTACTTCCATTGCCCCGAGCGTGGTGTTCAGCTTTGCCGCAATCTTTTCGGCAAGGGGTTTGTTTGAATTACCCGAAAAAATCTTAATTTCGTTTCCGTGGTTAATCATCAGGTCTCCTTCGTAGTGATTAAAAATATTTTAAAAGAGTTTGCCCTCTTCTATTCTATTTTAATAAGACTTACAAAGCCGATTTTAATTGTATAATGAACTAAGATTAGTTGTCAACAAAATGAAAGAGTTTAATTTTCACCTTCGGTTTTGGTACGAAGGCGCATTTCTTTGAAAAACTTTGACAAAATTGCAGCGCACTCCTCTTCCATAACTTCGCCTTCAACCTCTATTACGTGGTTTACAAGGTTGGCGCTTGCAATTTCGTTCGTCAACGTTCTGCCCTTCCCCTCGGGCGCACCGAAATAGCACTTTTTGATACGCGCGTTGAGCATTGCGCCCATACACATGGGACAGGGCTCCAAAGTAACGTAAATTTCACATTCGGGTATGCGCCAGCTTTTGAGTTTTTTGCAAGCCTTTTCGATAGCCTCGACTTCGGCGTGGGCGGTTGCAATCTGCTTTTTCGTGCGTCTGTTGTGTCCGCGCGAAATGACCTTGCCGTCCGCGACGACTACGGCGCCTATGGGGACCTCCCCCTCGTTAAACGCCTTTTCCGCCTCCTTTAAGGCTTCCTGCATAAATTTATTTTCCATATTTGTCCACAAAAACTTTTAAAAGCTTATAGCACCTTTTCAGTCGTTTTAATTTTGTTATCGGGTGAGCAAGCCCGTCCGAGCCGCACTCGATTGTATACGCGGGGATATGCAGTTTTAAAATGCACCAGTCCTTATAGCCGCCAGCCGAGCCGTATACGCGCTCCACCTTGTAGCCAGTAACCTTGCTTATAATTTCCGCACCGCGGATATCTCCGCGCCCGCCGTATTCCCAGTATATTTCTTCACCCTTGGTGTGAAAGCTGAGCGTAACGTACGGACGGATTCTTTTTGTGAAGTCGCGAAGCGCTATTGTTTCCGGTTCGGAAAAGGGATTGTCCCCTATACAGTTTTCACTACCGCGGCGCGTCGTATTCAGTCTGCCGTGTCCCCAGTCCGCGTCAAAATTGCAGTTTAAATCAACACCGCGCGCGTTGGCTTTCCAGAGCGGCATTGTTGTTTGCGATAAAATCGCACCGTCTGGATTAAGGAGCGGAATTATCCAGCCGCCTCCGCCCTTGACGCCCTTTTTAATATGTCTGAGCGCAAGTCGCGCGGTTATCCATTCCCTTGCGTGAACGGCGTACACCGCAATAAACTGCCTGCCCGTGTCTGCCCCGACGTGAAATGCGTAAATTTCCCTGCCGTGTACGGAATAGCCTATGACGCATTTTTTTTGTGAGTAGCTTTTGTAAAATGCCGATATTTCTTCGTAAATCACATAACACTATATGATTATTACGGGCGGCGATATTACTTATGATAGGCACTATCGGAATTAATCATAAAAGCGCGGTACACTTGTTCGCATAAAATTACGCGCATAAGCTGGTGCGGAAACGTCATATCCGAAAAGGACAGGCGCAAGTCCGCGGCATTTTTTACACTTTCGGAAAGTCCGCAGGAAGAGCCTATTATAAAGGTTATTTCCTCTCCCCTGTCGCAGAGCTTTTTAATTTCATCGGCAAGCGCTTCACTTGAAAGCTTTTTGCCCTCTATGCACAGCGCGATAATAAAGCCCTTTAAGCTTCGTAATATTGCGGGGGCTTCGTCCTCTATATCTCTGCCCTCCGCAAGCTCCTTTATTTCCACCTTTGCAAATCTTTGGAGCCGTTTTAAATATTCGGTTACTGCCGAGCGGTAAAATTCTTCCTTGATTTTACCTACGCACACTATATTTATTTTCTGCATTTTATTCAATCACGAAAAATGAAAGTACCCAGCTGACGGCAAGAATAACTATTCCCACCGAAGCGAATAAGAAGAACTGCGCAACGCCGCCCTCACGTCCTTTTTTCCAGGGTTTACTGTCCTTAATCAACAAACCCACCGCGACGATAAAGCTCGCCGCCGAAAGTACGGTAACGACGAGGAACGCGTCGTCCGACATAATGAGCGCGCCCGCTTCATCGTACAGTCCGCATGCGGCGAAGATGATTATAAGCGCGTTGTTTATAAAGTGCATTACTATCGACGGAAGTATCGAGCCTGAACGCACTGCAATTAACGCGAAAGCGCACCCCGCTATAAACTGATAAACCGTCTGCTCGGGCGAGGCGTGAAAGAGGGCAAAACAAAACCCGACGACGAATATAGTGCGGATAGTGCCCATACTCTCCTCGCACGCGTTAAGTATTACGCCGCGGAACAGAGTTTCTTCCACTAATGCGGGTATAACCGCTATTATTATAAGTGCAATAAGAACGTTTGCACCGGAAAGGTCGGGGAAGTAACTTTCCGCTCCCCTTTCCTCATAACCTAACGCTTTGAAAAGTTCAAGTACGGGTGCGTCAATCATACTTACGCTGAACAACAGCCCGAAAATAAACAGAACGCCTATAAGGTAATATTTAGGGTGGCAACTGACTGGAAACACGCTTTTAAACTGTACGTTTTTATATCTGAGCGTACCGAAAACAGCCGCGGTTATTCCAATCGGCGCGGCAAGATAACTTAAGTAAAGACTTAAATCAGCGGGCATATCCTCTACGCCCTGTATAATAAGTCCGAATATAAGGCTTACGAGATACATCGCAAGCACTGAAATGCTCAGAATTAAACCGCCCGTATCCGACGCGGGCTTATGTAAAGCGTTGTAATTTTGAGCAGGTGAATTGTTTACCATATTTTTGTTATAGTTCAATTTGGAATTTTAGTCAAATAATTATTTTACATTTACTCAAAAATATAATAAAATTATTTTATGCGTAAGATAAATACGGTTGAAATCGAAAACAAAATTTACGAAATGGCTTTAAGGGCGGGCGTAAATTTAACGCCTTCCTGTATAGAAGCTTTAAACTTTGCGTGCGAGGTTGAAAGCGGCGAAGCGGCACGCTTTGCGCTGGAAACGCTTGTAGACAACAGCGTTATTGCACATGAAGAAAATATGCCCGTTTGTCAGGACACGGGAATTGCCGTAGTTATTCTCGAAATAGGTCAGGGAGTTTTCTTGGAGGGCAAATCTTTGACTGCCGCAGTAAACGACGGAGTGCGCAGAGCTTATTCGGACGGATATTTCAGAAAATCCGTCTGCGACCCAATAACCCGCGAAAACACGGGCGACAATACCCCCGCCGTTATTCACACGGAAATAGTTGACGGCGAGAACATTAAAATTACGTTTATGCCAAAAGGTTTCGGCAGTGAAAATATGTCGAAGCTGTATATGCTTAAACCCGCTCAAGGCGTTGAGGGAATTATAAACTGTATTGTGGAAACCGTAAAGCTTGCGGGGTCGCGACCCTGCCCTCCCGTTTACGTCGGCGTGGGAATAGGCGGGACTTTCGATACCTGCGCGTATCTTGCAAAAAAGGCCTTGTCGCGTGATATAGGCACGGCTAACCCCAGAAAAGAAATAGCCGAAATCGAGTGCGAGGCGCTAAGCAGAATTAATAAGCTTAAAATAGGTTGTCAGGGATTTCACGGCGACACGACGGCGCTCGGCGTTAGTTGTGAATACGCGCCCACCCACATTGCGGGATTGCCCGTAGCGGTGAATATCCAGTGCCACTGCGTACGCTGCGAAAAGGAGGTTTTATGAGAAAGTTTAACCTGCCTTTGACCGAAACCGATATTTTATCCCTGCGTGCTGGCGACAGCGTGAGTTTAAGCGGAGTTATACTCACCGCAAGGGACTGCGCACATAAAAAGATAATCAATATTCTGGATAGCGGCGAAAAGCTGCCGTTTGAATTAAAGGACGCAGTTATATACTACGCAGGTCCCTGTCCCGCAAAACCCGATAAGGCTTCGGGAAGCTGCGGCCCCACCACCTCCGCAAGAATGGAAGGTTTTGCACCCCGACTTCTGGACATGGGACTGGGAGCCATTATAGGCAAGGGCGAAATGAACGATGAGACGCGCGAAGCGCTTAAAAGAAATAAGAGCGTTTACTTTGCGGCAATCGGCGGCGCGGGCGCACTGTACGGAAACGCAATTAAAAAGAGTGAATGTATTGCCTTCCCCGAGCTTTTATCCGAAGCCGTGTACAGACTTGAAGTCGAAGATTTCCCTGTTATAGTCGCATACGACAGTTTCGGCGGAAGTATCTACTAAAAATCGTTTGACAATAATTGAAACGGCAATTATAATATAGCCGTAATTAATATAAAGGCTGTGACCAAGACAGACGCTTTATACCACCCTTTTCAGAGAGGAAAATCCGAAAACGGCTGAAAGATTTTCCATTGGGTTTAAGCGGTATTCACTTGTGAGCCGACGGACGAACGGAAACAAGTAGTCTGCTCCGCTTCCTCTGCGTTAACGAGAAAACAAGGCGGCAATAATAGCCGCGAAATCAGGTGGTACCGCGAACAAATAATTAATTCGCCCTGTGCATAACGCACGGGGTTTTTATTTTTTCGAAAACCTTAAAATAATTAACGGCGCAAGCAAAACCGCGCTTTTGCGCAGTCGCACCCTATTTGTGCATACCTGCACCTGAGCGAGGTGAAGTGCCGCAATTATATATTTGTGTGCCCTTAGAAATTGCGGCACGAGGGCGAGAAGCCATCAAATCACGAAATATTGCCGACGCAGAATAGACGGCAATATTTGTGAAGAATTAAAAGGAGTTTTTATGCAGAAAAAGATTGACGAAATCGAAAAGAGTATCGACGAAGCCGTAAAAGACGTGCAGTCGAGCAAGACTTTGCAGGAAATCAAAATGAGATTTTTGGGCAAGACGGGCGAAATTTCCGCACTTATGAAAAATATGCGCGACGTGCCACCCGAACAGCGCCCCTCTATGGGCAAGCTGTTAAACGCTTTAAGACAGTGGTCGGAAGAGAAATTTGCGGTTATAGAACAGCGCCTTAAAGAATTCGAGCTGAAAAAGAAATATTCGGACGAGAAAATAGACGTAACTCTGCCCGGAAGAGTTGCACCCGACGGAGCGTTGCACCCCAACACTCTTATAAGAAACGAGCTTATTTCCATATTTGCGGGAATGGGCTTCGAGGTTTTCGAGGGACCTGAAATTGAAAACGACTATTACAATTTCACGGCTTTGAACACTCCCGCAGACCACCCCGCAAGGGATATGCAGGACACCTTCTACCTTTCAAAGGATTTGCTTTTGCGTACGCAGACCTCCGCGGGGCAGATAAGGGTTATGGAAAATAAAAAGCCGCCCATTAAAATACTTTCCCCCGGTAAGGTTTACAGAAGCGACGACGACGCTACGCACTCGCCTATGTTCTCGCAGATGGAAGGCTTGGTTGTCGACAAGGGCATTACCCTTTGCGACCTTAAAGGTATGCTCGACGAGTTTGCCCGCAAGATTTTCGGCGAGGACGTTAAAACGAGGCTGCGCCCCTCTTACTTCCCCTTCACCGAGCCTTCGGTTGAAGTCGACGTAAGCTGTTTCGAATGCGGCGGTAAGGGTTGCCGTCTTTGCAAGGGCACGGGCTGGATTGAAGTGCTCGGCGCGGGTATGGTAAACAGGCGCGTACTCGAAGGCTGCGGTATAGACCCCGACGAATATACGGGCTTTGCTTTCGGTATGGGTATCGAGAGAATAGCTATGCTTAAATTCGGAATTAACAATATGAAGCTCCTCTTCGAGGGTGATACGAGATTTTTAAAGCAGTTCAAGAGCTAAGGAGGGAATTATGAAAGCACCTTTAAGTTGGTTGAGAGATTACGTAGATATAGACGTTACGGCTGAAAAATTGCAGGAGCTTTTGTTTTCCTGCGGATTCGAGGTCGAGGAACTTATAGATATAGGCAAGGATATTTCGGGCATCGTCGTAGGCGAGGTTATCGAATGTGAACCCGTCGAAGGCACACACCTACACGTATGCAAGGTTGACTGCGGCGACAAGGGCACTTATCAGATATGCTGCGGCGCTGACAACGTAAAAAAAGGAATTAAAGCGCCCTGCGCTCTCGTAGGCGCTACCGTTTACGCAACGGCGAAAGACCACGTTACCGTCGAGGGCGTAATGACGATTAAAAAGGGTAAGCTGCGCGGGATAGAATCAAACGGTATGCTTTGTTCGGGTGCGGAACTCGGCGTAAACGGCGATATGTACGACGGCGCGGACTACTGCGGACTTTTACTTCTTGATAAAAGTTGTAAAAACGGCGCGGACGTTAAACCCTTATTAGGGCTTGACGATTATATATTCGATATCGGAGTTACCGCAAACCGCCCCGACTGCCAGAGCATTTTCGGCATTGCGCGTGAAGTCGCCGCCGTGCTTGGAAAAAAGATTAAAGAGCCGAATTACGGATACACCGCCGTTAAAGGCAAATACGAAGATATTAAGATTACCGACCTTGCGCCCGACGTATGCCCCCGCTATATCGGGCACTACGTAAAGGACGTAAAAATCGCCCCCTCTCCCGCTTGGCTTAGAAAAAGGCTTGCGCTCTGCGGACTGCGTTCGATAAGCAATATAGTAGATATAACAAACTTTATTTTGCTTGAACTCGGTCAGCCCATGCACGCGTTCGATTTGAGAACGCTCTCGGGGCGCGAGGTGGTTATAAGGCGCGCGAAAGACGGTGAAAAGATTATTACGCTCGACGAAAACGAATTCGAGCTTAAAAACGATAACCTCGTAATATGCGACGGTGAAAAGCCCGTTGCGCTTGCGGGCGTTATGGGCGGACTTAACAGCGAAATAAAGAACGACACAACGGAAGTTTTTTTCGAGGCGGCGAAGTTTGCCCGCGACAGCGTGAGAAAGACGGCGCGCGCGCTCGGACAGCACTCCGACTCCTCCGCACTGTTCGAAAAGGGCGTAAACGAATACACGACCGAACGCGCTATGGCGCGCGCATTGCACCTTATTGAAGAATTGAAGTGCGGAACGGTAACGGATTTGCATAAGGACGTCAAAACGGAAAACTCACACACAGCCGAAAGGCATATGACAGTTTCCGTTTCGAAGATAAATGCACTGCTCGGCATTACCGTTCCCGATAAGGATATACTGAGAATTTTAAACAGCCTTAACTTCAACGCGAAAATTTCAGGCGACGACCTTTCCATTTCCGTTCCGGGATACCGCGAGGATATAGACGGCTATCCCGACATTGCGGAAGAAATTATAAGATTTTACGGCTACGACAATATAGAAGGCACGTTTATGCCGGCGGCTTCAATTACCAACGGCGGACTTTCAGACGAACAGAAAGCCGAGGCAAGGTTAAAGCAACAGCTTGTTTCAAAGGGCTATTATGAAATTTCCACTTACTCCTTCTACTCCAAAAAGGATTTGGATACGCTGCATTTTGCGCCCGCCGCACCCGAGAGAAACGCGATTAAAATTTTAAACCCCATAAGTGAAGATTTGTCTATCATGCGCACTACGCTTGCCCCCTCGATGGTCAACGTAATAGTACGCAATTTAAGGCGCGGAAATATGGAAGGAAAGCTGTTTGAATTAAGCAAGGCGTTCATTGCAAAGAGCCTCCCTGTTTCCGACTTCCCCGAAGAGAAAAGCGTGTTGACGCTAGGCACCTGGGGCAAGGGCGACTTCTTCGATATGAAGGGCGTTATCGAAAATATAGGTTCTATGCTGAACGTAGAATTTGAATTCGAACGCACGGAAAAGCCCTTCCTCCACCCCGGCATTACAGCAAAGATTATTTGCGACGGCGAAGAGATAGGTTACTTCGGTATGCTTTCGCCGAAGGTTGCGGAAGAGTTTGCGCTTGACAGGTTGGCTTACGTTGGCGAGATAGATTACGATAAGCTGAAAACGCACGCAAAGCCGTTCAAGTACGTTCCGCTTTCAAAGTTTGCGGAGGTTACGCGCGACCTTGCGCTGACCTGCGACAAGGAGCTTACCTGCGCCGAAATACAAAAGGAAATTTATTCCGCTTGCAAATACGTAACCGATGCGGCGCTATTCGACGTTTATATCGGCGAACAGGTGGGAAAAGATAAAAAATCCATGGCGTTTAAAATAACCTTTACGCCGAAAGACGAGCCGATAGAAAATAAAATAGACGGCTTCGTCAAAAAGATTTTAAGTAACCTGAAATTCAAGCTGGGAATAGAATTAAGATAATTTTTAAACCGCCCGCCATTAATTTGGCGGGCGGTTCTTTGTTTTGTAGAGCGTTTCCACATTTTGTCCGTTGATTTTTTTATCTTCCGCGTGTAGAATTATAAGCGTGAGGTGATATTATGGCTAAACAAACCACAGGCGAATTTTTGGCACTACTAAGAAAAGCCAACGGCTACACACAACAGGAAGTTGCAGAAAAACTCAACATTTCAAACAGAACGTTATCCTCGTGGGAAACGGACAGAACTATGCCCGACCTATTATTGTTGCCCGCCATTGCCGATTTATACGGCGTAACGATTGACGAGCTATTGCGCGGTGAACGCGGCGAATTTCAAAAACCCGCCATATCCGACAATGCAATGCGCGCGGCAAGTAAAAACCGTTTCGGCAGGTTTTCGGCAAAGGCGGCGCTTTTAACGGGGTTAGCGCTGGGCGCGTCGTTATTTATAGAATTAGGTTGTATATTACTTTTATATACATCTTCTCCCGCCTGGCTGGACGTTTTATTCTGGGTTTTGGGTCTAGCGGGAATGATAGCGTGTCTTGCCTGTCTGTTCTACTTTAAAAATTCGTTAAAACTTGCCGAAGGCGTAGTTTTAAACGAGGACTATACTGACGAAAAAAAGGCGATTTTATTTACGGCACAGCACAGGGCGGCAAAGTCGGTTGCAATATGTGCTATTCCCTTTATTGCCGCCGCCGTTATTTTCCTTTTGCTGTTTGCAATATTAAACCCGCAAAATTATTACATTCTGAACGTGGAAATTGCCGTGCGCGATGCATATATCGGCGTATTCCTTTCAAATTTTATCGTCGGGATGCTGATTTTAACAGGGTATCTGTGCATTGAGAAATCCGCAGGTAAAAAGCTTGCAAACGAAAGTCAACGCGAAATCATAAGGCATAACTCAAAGCTTTTGAAAAAAATTTGTGCTTTCGGCACTATTCCGTTCGGCGTACTTTTAATAATTTTCTTCTCCCTCTACATTGCCTTCCCCGAAGGCTGTAAAACAATATACAGTAACGACGATTACCGCGCTTTGCAAACTCATATGCAAACGCTCGTAATCGAGGAAGGCGGTTTCAATAGCGACGTGGTTCCCGTCGGCGAGTATTATCTTTCTTTCCCTACTAATCCCGATGCAACCGTCAAATACGACTTAGGTAACGGGTTTTACGGACGTTACTACACCAAATCGTCGCCTTACGGATTTTATTGGGACGTTTTGTACGGCGAGACTTATCCCTTCTCCGTATGGTCATTTGACGTCTACGATATAGACACTCCCGTAGGTGAAATGCCGATAGTCAACGTAAGATATTATATAAACGAAGGATTGCGGATAATTCAGAGCGAAGAAACCTACGTTGTTGAACAGGATATTTCTGATACTTTGTATGACGTGATAATTTCTTTATCTTTCGGCATTACGGTTGCAACCGTTAGCGCTTGCACGATAATCTACGCAAAGAAACGCAGAAAGCAAGACTATTCGTTTTAAAAATTTAACACAAATTTATTATAAATAAAAAAGGAAGTTTAAACAAACTTCCTTTTTTTTATTGCAGATTAATGCGATTATACTAATTCGATATACAGCTCAAGATTGGTGAGCGTACCGAAATCCTGTCTGTTGCTTTCGTTCACTACGCCGAAAATAACTTGTATCGACTTTCCGCCCGATTCGGTAATATTCAAATCTATCACGTTGTCGCCCTGCTTTAAGGTGTACACAACGTCGTTGACCGAAACCCTACCCTCTTTGGGAATGTTATTAAAATGAAGCTTAACGGAGTACGAATCGCCTACATTCTTACCGGGCATCTTATAGAATAACTGCGTATCGTACCAGTTACCGGTATTGTTGCTGAACGTAATGTTCGCTTTTTCGTCGGTAACCGTACCATTGAAAGCAACCCAGCTTTCGGTCCAATAAGTCCACGTGCCCATTTCATCAAGCGCAGTTGCTTCTCCGCCATTTCCAATCGTGTATGCAACATGCTCGTTATTTACGACCACGGAAGCGTTCTGTGAGGTAGCTTCGGGAGCATTGATAAATTGCTCGTTTGCGGCTTTCGCAATCAGTTTCCCGATATACGTGCCGTTGGGACGAATTTTCGACGTGTCTACGGTAGCGCCGTTCGTAACCTTTACGCTTCCGACGGAAGTACCTGCATCATTATACAAAACAAGAATGTATCTACCTACGCTGCCTGCGGGGTTATTATCGTTAATGGTAATAACGTTATTCGTAATGCTGAACGAAGGCGCAGTGAGGTTCACCTTCTCCGCAGGCGTCCATTTGATATTGGAAAGCTTCAATGTTGCATTGGTAAGGTCGCAACCCACGCCGTCAATTCCGAGTTGCATCGAGAACGCGGTAACCGAATGCATATAATAAGCTGTGCAGTGATTCACGCCCTCTTTCAGCTGAAGCGGATAACCGTTTACGGTGATACCGCCGCCCATCGTCGTATCGATATCGAACGTAACCTGATACATGGTGCCGCTCTTTAGAGCGTTACCTTTGGTGTCCTTATCTTCGGCAGTTGCCGTGTAGAATAACTGAACGTTATACCACCACGCGCCCTCTTCAACTCCGGAAGTCGTTAAGCTAACCACTCCGTTTTCATAAGTAGCGCTGGCTACGTTGCCAAACTGATTCCAGTACATCCAAAGGCCGGGGTTATCGTTGGAGTTTTTGTTGCCGAAGCTGTTATTTTCGTCGCCCTGTTCGAGATTATAAGCGGCGTCAACACCAGTTCCTACAACGACCGTAACGTTTTGGGACACGTCGGTATGCTGCCCGCAGCGAGCGGTAAGTACTGCGGTGCCGCTTTCGGCTACCGCCGTTACCAAACCGTTATCGGATACGGAAACAATCATAGGTTTATTAGTTTCCCAGGTTATATCATGGTCTCTGGAAGATTTTGCGGTGAGCTGTGCGGTAGCGCCTTTTCCGCTAAGAGAAACGGACGAAGCCGCGGAACCGTTCTGCGTAATAGTAACCGTTTCCGCATCAACTACGGTAACCGAACAGGTTGCGAATTTATCACCCGAAGTTGCCGTTACCGTAGCGGTGCCGTTGGCTACCGCGCTGACCATACACATTCTTTTGCCGCTGCCACTTCCTTCTACGGTTACCTTAGACTCATCCGACGAAGTCCATACGACGTCTTCGGTTACAGTCGACGTAACGAGCAAAGGCGACGTTGAACCGACGTCAATCGTCAGGAAATTCGTATTCAGGGTAATACTATCGTCCGTGCTTTCGGGATTACAAGCCGCGAAAGAGAAAACTAAAACGAAAGTTAGCAGAGCGCAAACTGCCGTACACAGTTTTCTGAGTATCATTTTTTTCATTATTATTTCACTCCTTATCAAAATTTTATGCTGCCGACGGACTGTCGTTATCTTCTGCGGCAGTTGCGTTGTCGGGTATTTGTTTATTTACGTCTTTGCGGGTAAACGGTAAAACGATAAATACTATGCACGCGATAAAACCGAGCGACAATACAACGTTGGCAATAGCCCACAATGCGTCCAAAAGCGCCGAATGAGGCGCGGCATTTACAATAACGTCGCTTGCCGTGAGGTTAGTGTCTATATAAGTGTATAAAATATTCTTAACAGATTGACGTGCGGCGCAGGCTACGTATTTATCGTCGAGGTTGAGGGTTGCGGGGTCGTTGAACGTACCGTTGAGCCATAAGTCGTTGCCCGCAAGCACGCCTGCTTCGTAGTCGTTCATATATCCGTCCTTCATAAACCAGTCGGTTATCACGCTGCCCTTAAAGCCCCACTCGTTACGCAAAACGCCAGTAAGCAATGCGTAGTTATAGCCCGAAAGCACTCCGCCGACATTATTGAATGCACTCATCATAGCGTTTGCTTTGCCGTGTTTTACCGCAATTTCAAAGGGGCGCAGATAGCTTTCCCTGAGCGCCTGCTCGGTTAGCCACGTGTTTAGGTTCTTAGGATTGCTGCCCGCTTCGCTTACGGCAAAGTGTTTGAGATAACAATACATATTGTTATCGTAAGCGGCGGAAATAGTACTTGCCGCGAGCTTGCCGCTGAGAACGGCGTCCTCGCTGTAATACTCGTAATTGCGCGAATTATAAACCGAACGGTGAAGATTGACGCCGGGACCGTACCAGCCCTGGAACCCTACAAAGCCTGCTATCTTTGCCTGTGCCTCGCCTATCGAATATGCAATTTCTTTGTTGAAGCTACAACCCGTAAGCGACTCACTGCAAAACAGCGTATATTGGTCACTCTTTGCCTCGAGCACGTCGTCAACGCTGTTATTGAAGCCTGCGGGGCCGTCCTTATCCTTACAATACGTTTTGCCTACGCTGTAAAGGGCTACAGTCTGGAAACCGCCTTTACCGATAAGGTCGCGCGTTTCCTGCTGCGTTACCTGACTTAAAAGAGAATCCCAAAGCATGGAGTTGTAGTCTTCCATAAGGAACTCAAGAATAACGCTATTGTAAGAAAGAGCTTGTGAAGAACCACCTTCACCCTGCAACGTGCTGAGAGAAACTCTCTCAACGTTGCCGTCTTCGTTCTTTGTGCCGACGAGGTACATATTTGCGTTCTGTCCATATTGAACGCCCGCGTTGACCTTGTTACTGTCGTACAACGCCTTACTTGCCGATTTAATCTGCTCCACGGTCGGCGTGCCGCCGCTGCGGGTTGCCGCATTTATCGGGAAATTGGCAAAGTGGTCCGCACGTGAGAGATACGAAATATTATCTTTGCCGTCTATCGGGCAGGAAGCGTAAGCCGTGGCTCCTGTAAAACGGTTTACTACGGAAGCCTCCGTAACAGGGTCTTTGTCATAAACGATTTGGTTACCTAGACCGATATCTTTATAGTCTCCGTTTACGCCCTCAACAGGCTCCTCGTGCTTATATTCGTGTGCGTTTTTCATAACGGAAATTCTGTACGAACCTGCGTCAAGCTCGTAGCCCGTATGATTGCCGTTATTCTTGCCGTAGTCGTCGTAGGAAGCAAGGTCGTACGCGCTGAATGAAAGAGTAACCGTTTCCGATTTGCCCGGCTCGATAAGCGGCGTTTTTACAAAGTCGAGAAGTACGCGTTCCGCCTTTTCCACTCCGCCGTTAGTATACGGTGCGTGTCCGTAAAGCTGAACTATGTCCTTGCCTGCAACCGAGCCCGTATTAGTTACCTTTACAGTAACCTTATACTCTCCCTTTTCGGTAAGCGACACAACTTCGGAAAAATCGGGTTTCCAATCGAAGCTTGTGTATGAGAGGCCGTAACCGAACGGGAACTGCACTACTTTATCATACGAAGTGCCATGCGCTTCAAAGAAACCTTCCGCGTCGGCAGTTTCGTACCACTTATATCCGAAGTAGATACCTTCCTGATACACGATATCGTTGCCCGCCCTCACGGCGTTTATGTACGTGGGGTCGCAGGTTTGATAGTCATAAGCGAGAGTATCGCTCGTTCTGCCCGAAGGATTGATTGTACCGTTAATAATTTCGGGTATAGCAATTGCGCCCGACTGACCGGGAATGCCAGCAAAAATGCACGCCTTTATGCAATTATAATTCTCGATAAAACCGAGTTCAATATTATTGCAAACGTTGAGTACGACGATTACGTCGAACTGATGCGTTTCAAGCGCGTTGAACATGGCTGTTTCTTCTGCGGTAAGCTCTAAAAACGAACCGTCCGCATAGCCGCTAAGAGATTTCAATTCCTGACTGCTCGCGTTTTCAGCACCCCAGCGGCTGATAACCGCAACGGCGGTTTTGGAATAATTCTTCGCCTGATTCATGCGCTCGGCTGTGTACCAGCCCGCATCGGGATTTTTGAGGCTTTCCGCAACGTTCGCACCGGTAGTACCGCCTTTGCGGTAATCGGCGTCAAAGCTGCTGAAACCTACGTAATCATTGGTAAGCGTAGTATTGTATTCTATACCAGCCTCGGTAAATGCGTCGGTAAGGTCTACCTTTATACGGTCGTTACCGTTTCTGTCCTTATCGAGTATCGTAGCGCCGCCGCTGCCGCCGCCCGTAAGAAGAAAGCCGCCGTCGGTTGCGCCCCAGCCGAACAGGTTTACTTTTTTAAGATTGCGCTGAGGGAGATAGCCGTCCTCATTGTATAAGAGCACCATACTCTCTTCCGCGGTTTTGCGTACGACTTTGTCCGCCTCGGAAAGCACCGATGAGGAACCTGAAACGCTGATACCGTCGCCAGAAAATACCCTGTGAAGAATGGGGTTTAACATACTTAAAACAATATTACCGGCGACCATAAGAATGGCACAAAAAACAGCAACTACCGATAAAACAATTAGTTTTACCTTACTGCGTTTAAAAATTCCGCCACTTCCTTTAGACATATTGCATTGTCTCCTTGTTTTTGAATGTTGAAACTAAAATTATAATTTGTAAGAAAGTAGACGGGGCAGCGACAAGCCGCCGCCCCGTCATTATGAGTTAGATACCTCTTGAATTATTCAATTACGATATTGCTGAAAGTAACGTCGCCCTGAAGGTTGTTCGCAGCACCACCTTCGCCGCCGCCGAATTGTATTCCAAGATTCGTAATATCGTTAACCACTACCTCTTGAGCTACGCCCGCTTCAAGCGCATATACTACGCCGCCAATGGTGATTGAACCGGCGTTTTGAGCAGTAACCGTCATAGTAAGTTTCTTGCCAGCTTCGCCTTTATAGAACAGCTGGAAGCTCCAGTTTTCCATTAAGTTATCAGTTAATCCGACAACTTTGATGGTGTCGCCTTGTATATAGCATTCCTCAGCATGACAATTGATATCCCAGTTACGGTTCCAGTAATACCACGTATTTGAACCTGCAACAACGTTATCCTGTGTGCTATATTCAAGCGGGGTCTTGTCGTTAGCCCATACAAGGTCCGCAGTTGTCGTACTCCAACCGGAATTGATGACCATAGCGGAGCTGTTTACCGCTCTTAACTTAAGCACGTACGTACCGGAAGGAATCGTAGACAAATTAACTGCCTCGCCGCTAGTAACGTCAACCGTGTAAGCGGGAGATTCGTCCGCAGCGTCGGCAAACAAGCCGAGCACGTACTTTTCTACTTTTTCAGCCGCGTTAGTTGCATCGGTGATAGTAATAATTTTGGTATCAGCCGCATAGCTGAACGAAGGGGCAACAAGCTCCGTGTCCGCATTGGAAGTTATTACTATATCCTTAAATACAAACAATAAGTCGGTACCGAAAACAGGTTGGTCAGGAGGTCCCCATGCGCCGAAACAAACTACGATAGTAGAACCTGTATAGTTTTCAACGGTTACTTTGTTTTCGCCTACTACAAGCTCCTGCTTAGCACCGTTAACTGTTATGTTTGCCGCTATCGGGGAAACAACGGTAAGAGACAAGTTATGGTCTGTGCCTGCCGTCTTATCCTTATAGAAAAGCTGTACGCTGTAAGGCTGACCTGCGGCCATAGTATACTTAATCTGAACTTCGTTGTTATCGGAATAGTTTACGCAGGAAGCTACGACAGCGTCGCCGTCGCCGTTCCAATAGCGCCAACCGATATCAAATTCAGCTTCGCCGCCGTACTCAACGTTCGTGGGTGCGATAACATTAACGGTAACTGTAGCATATTCGCTGTCGCTGACCTTTGCCTTGATAACCGTTTCGCCTGCGGCTACTGCCGTAACGGTGCCGTTTGATACGGTTGCTACGTCCGTCTTGCTGCTTTCCCACGTAACGGTACTACCCTTTGAAGCCGTAGCGGTAAGCGCAAGGGTATCGCCGACGTGTAATGATTGTGCGTCGCTGCCCACAGCCGTATCGCCGAGTTTTATGGTAACCGTTTCGGGTTCTGCGGGAGCGGTAACCGTAACGGTACAAACAGCCGTTTTATCACCCGCCTTAGCGGTAACCTTTGCGGTACCTGCCGCAACTGCCTTAACGGTGCCGAGCTTGTTGCCCGTGCCGCTGCCTTCAACTGTAGCGATTTCCGGTTTGTCAACGCTCCACTCTATCTCCGCGGTCGTTGCCGAGGTTACGGATACCGTAGTCGTTTCGCCGACAACCAATTCAGCGGTGGTTTTGCTGAGCGTAACGTCTACTTCTTCCTTCGGCTTATCCGTGTCACAAGCCGATACAGAGAAAATGAGAACGCACGCAAGAATAGAACAAGCAAGCGCCCAAAGTTTTCCCAATTTGCCTTTCTTTAACATCATTTATTCCTCCATAACTTTTATATGAAATTACTACTTTTCGTAGGTTTCACCTGTAATTAATACGGCAAAAATTTATGCCTTTTCGTATACACGTACGTAATCTACGTACATACTTGCGGAACCGAACGACGCGGACGGAGCCACGCCGCCGTCGTACTGACCGCCGACCGCAAGATTTAAAATTATATAAAACGGTTGGTCGAACGGAGCCGACTCGTTGCCGTCAGCCGCCGCCGAACGCGAATACCAGTGATTGCTCGAAACTCGGAAGGTCTCCGTTCCGTCGATAATCCACGCGATATAAGTCGGCGTCCAATCTACGGCATACGTATGCCACCTGTCGGTATTCGAGGAAAGAGTTTTCGAGCTTGTTTTATAATCGCTCTGCCAGGTTCCGTCGCTCACAGGGCCGAAATGCAAAGTAGTATCTACTACGTTTTGCAGTCTCCCCCTTGCCTCCATAATATCGATTTCACCGTTATACGGCCAACCGCCGTACTTGTTTTCCACATTCGCATACGTGGAGGGTTGCGGCAACATCCAGAATGCAGGCCACATACCGTCCCCCGTAGGAGTTTTTATTTTCGCCTCGAAGTAACCGTACGTCCAGGAAGCAAGGTCGCGGGTGAGAATTCTACCCGACTTGTATTCCCTATCTTCGACGGATTGTTTCGACGCCGTGATTATAAGAGAGCCGTCGGAAACCCTTACCGAATCCTGCGTGTAATACTGAAGCTCGCCGTTACCCCAGTTCCAAACCTGCGTATCGTAACCGTGATAAATGTCCCGCGTGCCCGTTTGGTAGTTCCATTTTTGCGTATCAAGTGAATTACCGTTGAATTCGTCGTTCCATACAAGCTTATATCCGGGCTTTTGCAAACCTTGTAAGTCCTTATCGGTAACCGTTATTTCACAGCTTGCCACTGCCGTTCCGGTATTTGCGGTAATAGTCGTTTTGCCCGCCGTATGCGCCGTAACGATACCGCCCGCAACGTTCGCTACCGTTTTATTTGAGGAGTCCCAGATTATTTCGGCGCCGTCTACCGACGATTTTGCAACCAGCTTAACGGTATCGCCGACTTCCAGACTTAACTCTGCAAGCGAAAGCACAAGCGTTTCACCGTGCGGGGGCGCTACAACCGCACCCGTTACTTTTATCGTACAGACCGCCATTACGGAATCGGTAGAAGCCATAATTACAGCCTCGCCTTTTGAAACGCCCGTAACCAAACCGTCTGCAACGGTAGCAATTCCGCTGTTGCTCGATTCCCATACAACGGCGCTTCCGTCAGTGGAAACCGCATGTAGCTGAACCGTATTGCCCACGGCAAGCGTTATTTCGTTTTGAGATATGTATACGGCAGGCTTATGATTGTCCCCGCCGTTTACGGAGTCAAAAAGTCCGCAACCGCTAAATGCAAACGCAAAAATCACAGTCAGAAGACCGATAATCGTTTTTCTGAAAAAATTACCCTTCATAATCCCCCGTTTTCACGTAAACATATAACGGTACGTTTGCCTGCCAGACAATATTAACGTATGCAACATATAGCATTTATAATATATCACAGTATTTTTACTTTTTCAAGAGGTATTATAAAAATTTTTATTTTTCGGGAGCGTAACTTTCCAATACGGAAACTCTGTGCCCCTTGTTTGCTTCTTCGCCCGTACCGTTGATAATGCTTTTAACAGCCGTATCAGCGTTTCCGCTCAACCATACCGTTACTATGTGGGCAAACGACATTCCGTCGGTTTGAGGGCATACGATAGCACTGTCAAGCGTAACGGCGGCATCGCGCAAAAAAGAATATACGCCCAGCGCATACGCCGTATGTGTTTTTACGTTTTCCGACACGTAATAGCTTGCATAGCCGTTTGCTGTACCGTCAGGCGACCAACTCGCCCTATCGGGAACGTCGTACGGAAGCTCCGACTGATAAAAATAAGTCGTTCCGCCGTTACCGTTCCATACCGTCTGATATTTCAGGAAATGCTCTACAAACAAACCGTAAAACGTAGCGTTATCGCCGTTTACGATAATTCCCGTATCGGCAGGGTTCAAATCCCAGGCAACCCCCTCAAACAATCCCGAATTGCCTATCCGAAGCGCCGAGTGGTCCGCACGCCATATCCATAAGTTATCCCCTATCACGTGGTCGGCGTCAATCACGACGCACGTTTTCACCGAAACGGCGCTTTGCGTCCACCCTCCTACTCTGAAAAACAAATCGCTGAGTGTAACCGGAGTGCTTGCGTTCGCAGTCTCCTTAGCCGAAGAGCCGACCTCCAACAGCGTTTCCGTATGCTTGCCCGCATCGAAGAGCAACCCGCCTATACAAACGTTATTCACGGCGGAAACACGCATAAGCGTATCCGTATTTTTGTCGGAAGCCCGCAAAGTGGCAAGCCCCAAACCGAGAACGACGGTGCTGTTGCGCCCAATTTCGAGCGGAGCGTCTAGCTCGTATATCCCCGCCGTCAAAATAAGATTTTTGCCTGCCGAAAGCGCTGCGTTTATTGTTTTTGCCGTATCTCTGTCGCTCCGCGCAACATAGAACTCGTCAAGCGGCAGGTAGCTTCCGGACGGCATAGCCGTTCCGCCCCAACTTATTCCTCGCGTATTTTCCGTTGCATCAGGAACAAACACGCTGTATCCAAGCTCCTCGTCATACGTTAGAAACGGCTTTTCGCGCATCGCTCCGCTAAGCGGGATATTCGTGAAATTGCTACCCGCGCCAAGCCATTTATTATCGGGTATATTATTGCCTTCTACTCCCACAAACGCCATATTCCACACGCCGCCCGACCAACTTCCGAAGTGTGAGTTGCGCGTTAAAAATTGCTGTTGAGTTCCTGACGATACAGCGCCGTCCACCTTAACATCAGCAATAAAGCCGCCCGACGTGCTGTTCTCTCTTATATTTGCGCCCCATAAATCGAGGTTTCCTTTTACGTAAACCCGACGCAAGCTCGTAGCCTGCGAAACCGCCCACGTAACATTATTCTTAATTGCAAGATTTTCCGCGGTACGCCAAAAGTTGCATAACGATACCGGACTGGTTACGTTCATTCCGCTCAACTCTACCGCGGACGGAGTTTGTCCCAAACCGTAAATTGCCGTATAGTATCCGACGTCAGCACTTACGTCGTAACTGCCCGCTTTGAACAGTGCGGCAAACCTATCGCTTCGGAACTCGCCGCGCGCAACGCCGTTGCTTTCGTCAAACGTCATTTTGTAAAATGCGTCGAAATCTTCCTGTATCTTTTCCGCGTCGTCCGTGGGAGCATATATGTACGTATTGTTTCCGAACAGTTCGGTTTCGTAACTGTACGTTCCTATTACCCTTTCTCCGCTTGCGGTAAAAGCCGTTACTCTGTAATAAGCGGTAACGTCGCCCGTTACGTATTCCGCGACGGAAGCGCCGTCCACGTAATCCAGATACTCGTAATTGCCGTAACGCGAAGACGCTTTCTCGATTGAATAACCGTTAGCGCCGTCATATTTATCCCAACGTAAGGTAGCGGTATTTCCGTTGATTATAAAATTTGCATTCGAATTATCAACGGTGTTATCGTCGTCGGGATTTCCGACGCCGCAGGCGGTCGCACCGACAGCCAAAAGTGCAGAAATAATAACGGCACATACATTCTTAAATTTCATATTTTCCTCCCGTCGGAACGCAGCTTTTTGCATTAATAATTGTAGCCAAAATAATATATCACGTTTCGGGGGAAAATGCAAATTAATTTATAAAATGTCCAATGCGGCTTGGAACATTTTTGTCTAACCTCCCAGGGTTACGTCCTGACTGGCATACCAATCAAGGGCGGCATCTAAATGCTCCTCTTTGAAGTCGGGCCAAAAATCCTTTACTATATAAAAATCGGAATAGACCGTCTGAATGGGCAGAAAGCCAGACAACCGGCACATTCCTCCCCAGCGTATAACCATATCGATTCTAGGAATTTCTCGTGAGGGCCAGCCATTTTTCATATCCCATTCCCAGCCGTAGTTTACTAAAATGTTTACGCGCATTTTATCGTCGGTTACGTCTTCCCTCTTTGTGTAAGGCAATAACCGCGAAGGAAAGCAAGACGATTTGGTATTGCCCGCGACATAGACGGAAACGCCCTCGTTTTCTATTAATTTAACGGCTTCACAGCACGCGTCTGAAAAAGCCGAAAACTGCTCTTTGGGGCGCTTACAGTTATCTACTGTAAATCCGTAATACGTCAGCTCTTTTATTCCACGCTGTTTTGCGGCGCGGAGCAGTTCAAGCCCGGGAAGCAGTCCGTGCCTATATCCGTCCTCTTTTTTTAATCCGTTTTCAGTTGCCCAGCGCCTGTTTCCGTCCGGTATTATTCCTAAATGAGTTGGTGTACGATACACTTTTTCACCGCCAATTAATTTTAATTGTTATAATTATTTGTAAAGGTTGCGATATTATGTAATCTTTCGCACAGTTTTTATCCAAAGTAACGGGCATATAAAAACGGACACAGTTGAAACTGTGTCCGTTTTCGTGATATTGAACATTCGCGCCGCTTTATTATTTGTTGGGAACTAATGCGCCGCCGCTACCTAAGAGCGAGCCTTGAAGATAGACGTCGGGGATTTTACCTGCAATTACGCTTTCACATATGAGCACTTCTATTGTGGAAGCTAAGTTTGTGCTTTTCGACGGCAGGATTATGGAAATATCCGAAACGATTTCAAGATATAAGGAGTGCTTTGTCTGGTTTATCCCCGCGTCAACGAACTTTGAAACAAAGCGGCACTCTACGTTGGATATAGGGATTATCTTTATGTTTATCTTAGTACCGAAGCCCGCCAAAGCCTCCATACCCGTCAACGCGCCTATAGGCACCATTATTCCCTCTGCACTCATCTTGTTCAGATTTTCCTGCGAGAGATAAGCGGTGTCGCGGGCTATGCGGTTAATTTTAAGGCTGTCCGTCGTAATAGACATAACGTTGCCCGCCTCGTCCCGCTCGATATAAATTAAATCCTCATACCGCATAGTGTCGTTGAGGGTATAATATATCGCGTCGTTGACGGCAACCGTCGTTATAGAACGGATAGTCGCTTCGCTTATAGAGATGAGTACGCGCGTTACGTTGCGCTGAAAATAGACGAGTACGCCTATGATAAGCAAACAGAATATTACTAAAAATACTTTAAATCTTCTGAATTTTTTATTTTTAACGCGCGCCATACAATATTGTATGTCAGTGATAAAACGTAATATTCGGTGTGAAGTTATAGGCGAATGACTAAATTATTGACTAACACGTCGATATATGATAAACTTATTCATATAATGATATTCAGGTAATTTATGAAAAAGACAATTTTAGCTATTGCTTTTGCCATATCCGCTTTGATTGCTTGTGTGGCAGGACTTAGTGCATGCACTTATAAAGCCACAACAAAAGACGGGTTGATAATAGAATGCTATTACGTTATTGATGAATGCTGGGTTGTCGGCATAGAAAACAGAGAAGTAACTAACGTTGTAATTCCTTCTAAGTACAAAAATAAAAACGTTAACGGTATAGGCAAATTTGCATTTTCCAGCTGTAAGAAATTAGAAAGCATAACTATTCCCGACAGCATTACTTATATAAGGGATTCCGCGTTCAGCAACTGCGTTAATTTAAAAAGAATATCTATCCCAGACAGCGTTACCGATATGGGCGTGGACGTTTTCAAAAATTGCGACGGTGTTATACAAAACGAAAACAGCGTGCAATACGTAGATAACTGGGTTGTCAGTTGCGATACGGATTCGATATCCGGTCCCCTCACTCTCCGTAACGGCACAAAAGGAATTGCAAACAGAGTGTTCCGCGGCTGTACGGATTTGACGGAAATATATCTTCCCGATAGCGTGAAAAGCGTTGGCGAAGGGTTATTCTATAATTGTACAAATCTCGCGAACATACGATTAAGCAACCAAATTCCCTCTTTACCGTATTACCGCTACGTAGATGATGAGAATAATGAGGATTCGACAGACTATCGGGATTATCAAGTCAGAGGCTTACCAACCCCACCCGAATGGGTATACGAGGGATTTTTTGAAAATTGTACGTCGCTGACAAGTATAACTATACCAAACGGCATTAAAGAAATTGACGATTATGCGTTTAAAAATTGTAGCAGTCTTACAAGTATAAAAATCGGGAGCGGCGTAACCTATATCAGTGAATCGGCTTTTGAAAATTGCTTGAACAATATTGAAAGTTTAACGGTAGACGGCAATAATAAAACATATCGCAGCTCGGGTAATTGTATTATAACAACTCAATCTAAAACGTTAAAATTTGGCTGTAAAAACAGCGTTATCCCGACCGATGGAAGCGTTACGAATATACGCAGCTACGCATTTGAGAATTGCAGAGAAATTACCGAGGTTTCAATTCCCTCCACCGTTACCTCTATCGAACGCAACGCTTTTTACGGTTGCACCGGTATTAAAGAAAACGAAGACGGCGTGATTTACGTTGATAATTGGGCTATCGGTTATTCGTCAGAAATAAGAGATAACGTTACTTTACGTAGCGGGACAAAAGGAATAGCTGATTACACGTTTAACGGTTGTAGAGCTTTTCATAACTTTTCTATTCCCGATAGCGTAAATTATATTTGCCGTTATGCGTTCAGTGATTGCATATCGCTCAATAGCATTACTATTCCGAAAAGCGTCGTCTCTATCGAAAGCTATGCTTTCAACGATTGTAAATCACTTGATGGCGTTACTATTCAGAACGGCGTCGCCTCTATCGGGAGTTATGCGTTTAATGGCTGCGACTATTTGGAAAACGTGTCCATACCCAACAGCGTTACCGTAATCGGTGAAGCCGCATTCGAAGATTGTATCAGTTTAAAAAGTATTTCTTTTCCTGATAGCGTTACTGCAATAAGCGATAACACTTTCCGCGGATGTTCAAGTTTGACAAGCGTAACAATACCAAAAAGCGTTACCACTATCGGCGATTCCGCATTTAATGATTGTTTTAGATTAAAAAGTATTTCTATTCCCGATAGCGTTACAACTATCGGATGTGCGGCTTTCTCCGATTGTTCAAGTTTATCAAGTATCACTATTCCACGTAGCGTTACCACAATAGAAGCCTGGGCGTTTAACGGCTGTAGCGAATTGACGAGCGTTATTTTTGAAGATACCGTCGGATGGCAACGAAGTTGCGGAATCAAAAATGAAATAGTGCGGAAAATAAAATCAGCAGATTTATCAGATGCGAAAAAAGCGGCAAAATTAATAAATGAGGAATACCATAAATTTATGGGAAGCACTTATTATTATACTTGGACTAAATCCACAAATTAAATTTAAAATACTAAGGG
>JAIDRY010000015.1 GCA_029061465.1 Clostridia bacterium | reverse complement strand
AGTCAGGTCCCATAACCGTAAGCAGAGTGGGGGCTATATCTGCAAGTACGCCGTCCGTGCGAAGATTTACGTTTTTATATTTTTCTGAAATCAAAACTACGGGTACGGGGTTGGTGGTGTGCGCGGTGAAAGGCGAATTATCTTCACTCAATAACTTATCCGCGTTACCGTGGTCTGCGGTAAGTATTGCCGCGCCGCCCATTTCCAAAATTTTATCGGTAACTTTTTTCACGCACTCGTCAACCGTACCGACGGCTTTAACCGCCGCGGAGATAACTCCCGTATGCCCTACCATATCACAGTTTGCAAAGTTCAATATAACCGCGTCAAACTTGCCGCTGTCAAGCTCTTCCAATACCTTATCGGTTACAAGGTAGGCGCTCATTTCGGGCTGTAAGTCGTAGGTCGCAACCTTGGGTGAGGGGATAAGGTCGCGCTGTTCGCCCTCGTTGGGTTCCTCAACTCCGCCGTTGAAGAAGAAGGTTACGTGCGCGTATTTTTCCGTTTCCGCAATTCTAAGCTGCTTTTTGCCAAGCTTAGCAAGGTATTCGCCCAAAGTGTTGTCAAGCGACGTTTTGGGGAAAGCTATTTCAACTCCTTTAAACTCCGCGTCGTAAACGGTGAAGCAAACGTAGGTGGGAGCAAGATAGCCCGTCTTTCTCTCGAACGCCGTGCCCTTGGGTACTATAAACTCTTTCTGCGATACCGCGCGTGTAATCTGCCTTGCACGGTCGGGGCGGAAGTTAAAGCAAATAACGCTGTCGCCCTTTTCCAGAAGTCCCAAAGGCTTGCCGTTTTCGTAAACCTTGGTGGGCACTATAAATTCGTCGGTAACGCCCTTTTCATAGCTTTCTTCAACGGCCTTTGCAGGGTTTTCGCATTTAACGCCCTCGCCGAGGGTGAGCATATCGTAAGCCTTTTCAACTCTGTCCCAGTTGTTGTCGCGGTCCATTGCGTAATATCTTCCGCACACGGAAGCAACCTTGCCGACGTTAAGCTCTTTCATCTTGCCTTGTAAGTCGCGTATAAATCCCGCGCCGGAGGTGGGGGAAACGTCGCGCCCGTCCATAAAGCAGTGCACGAACACGTCGCGGACTCCGCGCTTTTTAGCCATTTCTAAAAGAGCGTAAATATGCGTTATATGGCTGTGAACTCCGCCGTCCGACACAAGTCCGTAAAGGTGCAACTTTTTGCCGTTATTTTTAGCGTTGTCCATTGCCTTGATAAGTGCGGGGTTCTCGAAGAAGTCGCCGTCCTGAATAGCTTTCGTAATCTTGGTTAAATCCTGATAAACTATTCTGCCCGCGCCCATATTCAGGTGTCCGACTTCGCTGTTGCCCATCTGTCCGTCGGGAAGTCCAACGCACATTCCGCTTGCGCCCAAAGTGGCGGAGGGATATTTTTTTATAAGCTCGTTTACGTTCTTGCTTCCGTTAATGGAAATAGCGTTGCCATTCCCCGCGGGAGCTAATCCGTAACCGTCCATAATTATAATAGCATAGGGTGTTTTCTTTTCCATTTCAATCACCTTATTTATCAAAGTTTACGATAGTTGCAAAATCAAGTTTAAGCGACGCGCCGCCAATAAGTCCGCCGTCGATATCGGGCTGAGCCATAAGCCCTTTGCAGTTGCCCGCGTTCATACTTCCGCCGTATTGAATAATAACTTCTTCCGCACACTTGGGGCAGAACAGCTCGCCTATCTTTTTGCGGATATACGCAATAGTTTCCTGCGCCTGCTCGTCGGTCGCGGTCTTGCCCGTGCCGATAGCCCATACAGGTTCGTATGCGATAACTACTTTTTTAATATCTTCTATGCCGTTCAAGCCGACTTTAAGCTGTCTGTCCAAAACCTCTTCGGTCAAATCTTCCTCGCGCTCGTCAAGCGTTTCGCCCACGCATACGATAGGGGTAAGCCCTGCATTAAGCGCGGTAAGGGTGCGCTTGTTCACCGTTTCGTCAGTCTCGCCGAAATACTGTCTCCTTTCGCTATGACCTATAATGACGTACTTCACGCCGTAATCTTTAAGCATATCCGCGGAAATCTCGCCCGTGTACGCGCCTTTTTCGGCAAAGTGAACGTTTTGCGCGCCTATTGAAATATTGCTGCCTTTCGCCGCTTTTACCATTTCAGGAATGAGTATAGCGGGCACGCACAGCGCCACGTCGCAATTAGCTTTTTTTACAAGAGGTTTAAGCTCTTTTATAAGTTTTTTACCGCTTTCAACGGTCATATTCATTTTCCAGTTGCCCGCAATAAAAGGTTTTCTCGACATATATCTATCTCCTTAATAATGATTTAAAGGGGCGGTTGCCCGCCCCATACAATGTTTATCTTATTTCTTTTCGTTGAGGCACGCGATACCGGGAAGAACTTTACCTTCGAAAAGTTCAAGCGAAGCGCCGCCGCCCGTAGAAATGTGCGTAACCTTATCCGCAAAGCCGAGCTGCTGAACTGCCGCCGCGCTGTCGCCGCCGCCGATAATGGTGGTGCATTTGCCGTAAACGTCCGCAAGTGCCTGAGCTACCGCGATAGTTCCCTTGGCAAGGGTGGGATTCTCGAAAACGCCCATAGGGCCGTTCCAGATAACCGACTTAGCCTTTGCAACTTTTTCAGCGTAAAGCTTTCTCGTCTTTTCGCCGATATCCATACCCATCATATCCGCAGGGATTGCGTTGGAAGGAACGGTCTTAACTTCTATATCTCCGTCAATGGGCTCGGGGAAGTGAGTGGTAACTACGGTGTCGATAGGAAGAACAAGCTCTTTGCCCGCCTTTTCAGCTTTAGCCATCATTTCCTTGCAGTAGTCGATTTTCTCTTCGTCAAGAAGGGAAGTGCCGACTTCATAACCCTTTGCTTTGAGGAATGTATATGCCATGCCGCCGCCGATAATAAGCGTGTCGCACTTTTCCAAAAGGTTGGAAATTACGTTGAGCTTATCCGCAACCTTAGCACCGCCGAGGATTGCAACGAACGGGCGTTTGGGATTTTCCAAAGTGTCTGCCATAACTTCGAGTTCCTTTTCGATAAGGAAGCCGCAGACGGCTGTTTTAACTATGCCGTATTCAACGATAGCGGCGGTGGAAGCGTGCGAGCGGTGAGCCGTACCGAAAGCGTCGTTTACGTAAATATCAGCGTTGTATGCAAGTTCTTTGCAGAAGCCTTCGTCCTTTTTCTCTTCTTCCCAGTGGAAGCGGAGGTTTTCCAGAAGCACAGCCTCGCCGTTTTTAAGGCTGTCGCGCTTAGCCTTTGCGTCCTTGCCGATAACGTCGGTTGCAAATACTACCTTGCCGTTCAGAAGCTCTGCAAGTCTCTTTGCAACGGGTGCAAGAGTAAGCTTTTTGGGTTCGTCCTTTAAAGCTTTTTCAATAATAGCTTCGGCGGTCGTTTCGCCCGCGTCAACCTTCTTTTTATCCTTTTTGTTGAGCTTTACTTCGTCCGAGAAAATGGAGTGGGGTTTGCCCATATGCGAGCAAAGCGTTACCTTTGCGCCCGCTTCAAGCAGGTACTTAATGGTGGGCAGCGCGCCCTGAATTCTGTTCTCGTCGGTGATAACGCCGTCTTTCATAGGCACGTTAAAATCGCAGCGAACAAGTACGTTTTTACCTTTGAGGTCTTTCAAATCCTTAACGGACATTTTGTTCATTGTTTTTGCTCCTTAACATTAAATAATTTTTTACTTAAATATTATAATTTACGCGTTGCAAAAAGTCAATAAATTAAGCGGTATAAATTGACCTAAAACTATTGTTAAAACCGCTTAGATATGTTATAATCAACGTGGTATGATAAATAAGCATTTAAAAATCTGCGTTGCGGGGCTTGGAATAATAGGCGGCTCTATATGTTTATCCCTGCGCCGCGCAGGATAC
>JAIDRY010000149.1 GCA_029061465.1 Clostridia bacterium | reverse complement strand
AATACCCCCCCGCCGGCACCTTTTTTCACGTTCACCGCGAAATGGTCAAACCCCCCGTAACCCCGCATACCCAAATACCGCTCTTTATCACCTTTCCGCTTTCAACTTCAATAAGCTTCCAGCTTGACGGAATAAAGCCGTAATCCTTATCCTTGCCGCGCTTGTTGCGCTTTAATTCCTTTTCGTAATTAATGAGGTTGCCCTTGACGTATTCCTTTCTGCTGTCGTAGTCGCGCCCCTTCGCAGGATTAGCACCGCCTGATGCTAAGCTCTTTCCCGTAAACATAACGACGAATGCGTTAATAAAGTTTGCAATAGCCTGAATTATGCGGAATGGTATTAAAAGAATTTCAATAATCGGGTTGCCCCTCTTCTCCTTGACGGGCGCAGTGATAGCGTAAAGCTTGCCGTTAAAAAGCATAGGCTTAATATAGTTGTACTTTTCATCGGAAGCCACTTCGTCGACGGTAAGCGCGGAAACGTTGAGCTTGCAAATAGAAGCGTTGGAATACTTTACGAAATTCCCCTCGCCGTCGCGCCCCGCCCCGCGCGAAGTGAAATAAATTACGTTGCCGTCGTCGGGAGAAATGAACGGGTCGCAATCAAGCGTGTCGCCGTCCGTTACCGTCTTGTAGTCGCCCGACTTAATATCGAATAAGGCAATGTCGGAATTAAAGTCGTTTCTTCTGACCGAGCACACCAAAGTGTTTGACTTAACGTCCAGACACCCGCCGAAGAACTCGCTGTCGACCGAATTTATAATATGTACTTCGGGTGATTTGTCGTCGCCCACCGTCGCCTTGTATATACCCGAGCTTTGGTTAATTGTAAACGAATACACCGCCTCGCTTCCGCTTACGGGGTAAACTCCGTTTATTGACGAAGTAAAACGCAACCCGTCCTCGCCCGGCTCGACGTCGCCGCGGAACTGCGCGCCCTCGCCGCTGTGCTTCCAGCTTTTGGCGCGCTCGACGCTGATTGAAGAATTTTTGAAATTTTCTATAAATTTACTGTGCTGTTTTGTAACTTCGCCGTCCGAATATACGCATATATCCGTTCCGTCGGCAAAAAAGAACTTTTCCATATTTCTTATTTAACCTTGTAGTTATTGCAGATTATATAGTTCGGCTCGGTGGTTTTTTCGGTAATTTTAACCCTGTCCGAAATTTCCACGCCGCCTATAATAAGCACTTCGTTATCCTTTGCTATAAGCGGAATATTTCCCCTCACGCGCTTGGGGATTTTTAAATCCGTAAAATAGTCGCCTAAATTTTTAGTGCCGCCGCCGAACTTTGTGAACTTATCGCCCTCTCTCATAAAGCGCACTTCGCAATTTTCAGGCAACGCGCCTTTATCGAATTTTAAAACCTTTAAGCCCGACGTCGTTTCCCTACGGTCGGTTATTTTAAAAAACTCGCCGCAAAAATTTTCACAGCCCTGCGACAGATATTCGTCAAGCGGAACGCACGGTTTATTATCGTTTGCACGGTTTGGGCAGATTACTATCTTATCCCCTTCCTTGTAGGCGGTAAGATTTAAAAATTCAAACCTTTTTCCGTTTTCCGCAAATTGCAGCCCGTACAGCGTTTGCGCCTGTGCAAAGGTATAGTCCTTTTTATCTAACGCTTCAAGCGCCATGACCACCGCGCGGCGGAAAATTACTTTTTCTTCACAAAGCGATAAGGCGTAGCCGTCGTCTGTTTTATTTAAAAGCCTGCGCTCCTCAATAAGCTTTTGAAAGTACTCCTCGTCCTCGGCGGCAAGTCGGGAAAAGCGGTAAATATTTTTCGCCGCACCGTGAACTGCTTGCTCCAACTCGGGCAACACGTTTAAGCGGATTTTATTGCGCGTGTAATCTTCGGTAAAGTTGGTTTCGTCCTCGACGAATGGCACGTTATTTTCAATAATATAATTATCTATTTCCTCACGCGAAGTAGATATCAGCGGACGGATTATTTTAAGCTTTTTATTTTCATAGCTTATGCCCGACGCGCCCGAAACCGAACTGCCCCTTGCAATATTGAAAAGCACGGTTTCTGCATTGTCGTTTAAATGGTGCGCCGTAGCTATTACGTCCGCAC
>JAIDRY010000148.1 GCA_029061465.1 Clostridia bacterium | reverse complement strand
GTCCATAACCTGACCTTTTTCAAATTTATTAACCAGATAATTGCAAACCCGCATTTGCTTTAACGGCGGCATTGCGCCGCTTTTTGCGCGGAATGCACTTGTAGTGCGTCTCTGCACGACTGCGTACATTCCGCACACAAATCAACTGCAAGCCCGTTCGTTAAAGTGCTTTGTAATTTCAAGAGGTGAATTTTGAGATTAGACAAGGCAAGGACGCGCGGGCGTACACGGAAGTACGGCAAGCGTTCTTAACGCAGGATAAGCCAAAATTAACCCTTGAAATCAAGTGCGGATTTGCAATTATCTGGTTAAAAACATTATACAACTTTATTTTTTTATGGTAAAATGATTTTAGTAATAATTTTAAAGGAAGCGGTATTTTGCACGAAGGACACAGACATCGGATGTACGAAAAACTCAATAACGGCGACGACTTATTCGACCACGAAGTGCTTGAAATTCTTTTGTACAGCGTCTGCCCGCGCGTAAATACCAACCCGCTTGCGCACGCGCTTTTAGACAGGTTTGTAACCTTAAACGAAGTATTCAACGCAAGCATAGACGAGCTTAAAGAAGTGGACGGCGTCGGCGAAAGCGTTGCGCGGTTTATTAAGGCGGTAGGGCAGTGTGCCGAACGTGCGGGTAATATCGGAAATTCGCCCACACTTAAAACTTTGGGTGACTGCAACCGGTTTATAGATTTGCGCCTGCGCGGTAAAAGCGAGGAGTTTATCGAGCTGTACTTTTTAAATAAGGCTAACAGAGTTCAGCGCATTTTTACTTACACCTCGGCTGAAAAGAGCAGGGTTTCCGTTAAGATAGACGAGATAGTAAGAAGCTTTGCTCTGTTCCGTCCGTACGGCGTGATAATCGCGCACAACCATATTGACGGTACGGAAAATCCGTCGGGTTACGACGATGATTTTACGTGCACGGTTCAGTTTATCTGCAATCTGAACGGCGCCAAGCTTTTGGACCACTTGATTTATAAAAACAAAGATAAAATTTACAGTTATAACGCGTGCGGTCGGCTTGATAGAGTAAAAAGCTTTTGCAGCTGGGACACTTTTGAAAAATGGATAAAAACTTTAAACTGATTGAAAGCCGTAAACTACTTGTCGGCTATATAAAATTAATACTTATTTCACTGCTCGTAATTCTTGAAGTCGTTATCTGCGCACAGTACGCGACGCGCTATATCGAGGACGGAAAAACGGAAGTTCTCGTTACGGTAGTAATAAGCTGTTTAGTGCTTGCCGTGCTTGAAGCGATTGACTCGTTCGTCATTAAAAACGAAGTCGTAAAATACGTCTTTTTCGGATTCGACAGCGCCTGCCTTTTAATACTTTGTATCTTTACGGGTAACACTTATCTTTCAACCCTTTACTGCATAGTGCTTACGCAGATATATATTTCGGTTGACAGCCTGCGTGAAAACGTGATTATGTTCAGCGTAAGCTGCGGACTGTTTGTAATCTCTTTCGTTTGCGGAAGAATATTCAACGCAAGCGGCACGGTTTACGCGGATATAGTCGAAATTCTCGGTGACAGTATTTTGGGCGTTGCGATACTTGCAATTCACTTTTTAGTTACGAATTTCGTTTTAAAGTTCTATTCCAACAATATGCAGCTGAGAAACGCTTTAAAGGAAGCGGACGAAAGTAAGGCGGAGCTTGAAGCGGCGTACAAGGAAATTTCCCGCACGGCGGTATACGAGGAGCGTAACCGTATCGCTAAAGATATTCACGACAACGCGGGACATTCGATGACCACCGTAATTATGCAGACGGAGGCGGCAAAGCTTTTAATCGATAAAAACCCGAAAGAGGCTAAAACGCGTATAATTTCGGCAAACATTCAGGCAAAAAACGCCTTGGAACAGATGCGCGAAAGCGTTCACCTTTTGGCGGGCAGAGCGCAGGTAAACACGTTAAAGCAGGATATTGAGGAAATAATAGCCCAGACAATCGACGGCACTGAACTGAAAATCCGCTGTAATATAGAGGATATCGCACTTGACAGCGAAAGCGCAAGATTTATCTGTAACAGCGTAAAGGAATGTCTTGTAAACGGTATAAGGCACGGTAAGGCAACTGCGTTTTTCATAGAAATGAGAAAGGAGTTTTCAAACGTCTGCCTTTTGATTTCGGATAACGGAGTCGGCGCGGGCGGAAAGATAGAAGAGGGATTCGGGCTTAAAGGACTGCGCGAAAAAGCCGAAAAGCTTGGCGGCAGGTGCTCGTTTACCGGCGAAGAGGGTTTCGAAACCGAAATACTGATACCGTTGAAGACGGAAGAGGGAGATAAAAATGATTAAAATTTTATTGGCGGACGATCAGACGATATTGACCGAGGGCATTAAAAGCGTGCTTGAAACTTGCAGTGACTTTCAGGTCGTAGGCTCGGCGCGCGACGGAGCGGAGGCGGTTGACCTTGCGGCAAAGTTAAAGCCCGACGTAGTGCTTATGGATATCCGTATGCCCAATATGAACGGCGTCGTCGCAACCAAGCGCATTAAGGAAATTAATCCTGAAATAAAGATTATAGTGCTTACTACTTTTGACGACAGCGACTATATTTTAAGCGCGATAAACAACGGCGCAAGCGGATATCTTTTAAAGGATATCGGCGCAACCGCGCTTATAGATTCCATTAAAAACGCGTACGCGGGCGATACCATTCTGCCCTCGAAAATAGCAAAGAAGATTACCGACGCGGCTATGATGGTTTCTTCCGATAAGGAAATAAAGCTGAAAAAGGCGTACAACCTTTCGGACAGAGAGGTGGAGATAGCGTTTATGCTCGTTGACGGCTTTACCAACAGGCAGATATCTTCGGCTATGCAGCTTTCGGACGGCACGGCGAGGAACTATATCAGTTCTATCTATTCCAAGCTCGGCGTCGACGGCAGGTCCGCCGCGGTAGATAAGATAAAAAACAAGATAAGATAACGGCATTAAAAAAGCGGATTGCTTTCAAGCAATCCGCTTTTAATTTAAAAGTTGTTTCCGTTCCAGCCCCAGTTTT
>JAIDRY010000147.1 GCA_029061465.1 Clostridia bacterium | reverse complement strand
GGTTTGTACGGCATAGATACACGTGAACTTACCAAAACTGTAAGAGAAGCAGGCGTAATGAACGCCTCAATAACGTCAAAACCATTAAAAGATTTATCCTTAGTCAAAAGCTATACTATAAAAAATGCAGTAATGAGCGTAACTTGCGAAGATGTTACTTACAGCGGAAATCCCAACGGGACGAAAGTTGTTGTCTGGGATTTCGGTGCAAAGAAGAATATTACGCGCGAACTTGTTAATAGGGGGTGTTACTGCATAAATGTTCCCGCTCATTATACTGCGGAGCAAATTCTTGCGCTCAACCCTCAGGGGCTTATGCTGACTAACGGTCCTGGCGACCCTTCTGAAAATATCGAAATAATTGCTAATCTTAAAAAGCTTGCGGGTAAGCTTCCTATTTTTGGCATTTGTCTCGGGCATCAGCTTTTCTCACTTGCAATGGGTGGAAAGACGAGGAAAATGAAATACGGACACCGCGGGGCGAATCAGCCGGTTAAGGACATTGCTACAGGAAAGATTTATATAACGA
Organism: Clostridia bacterium; assembly: GCA_029061465.1. Classification (GTDB taxonomy): domain Bacteria; phylum Bacillota; class Clostridia; order Christensenellales; family Borkfalkiaceae; genus Coproplasma. The sequence goes on along the minus strand of JAIDRY010000147.1, from coordinate 4,921 downwards.
GCCAGAACCACGGTTACGAGGTTATTTCTTCAAGCTTAGAAGGTGCAGGAGAGCTTAGCTACGTAAATGTCAACGATAATACTTGTGAAGGATTTAATTATCCTGAATTAAACGCTTTTACAATACAGTTTCATCCCGAATTTTGTGCGGGACCGCAGGATGCAGCTTTCCTTTTCAATAAGTTTATGGTGAACATCAAGGAGGGCAAATTTAATGCCTAAAAGAGAAGATATTAAAAAGGTTCTCGTCATCGGCTCGGGGCCCATAGTAATAGGACAGGCAGCGGAATTTGACTATGCGGGGGCGCAGGCATGCCGTGTATTGAAAGACGCAGGTATTAACGTTGTACTATGTAATTCTAATCCCGCAACAATAATGACGGATAAGGCTCTTGCCGACGAAATTTACCTTGAACCGCTTACGATTGACACTCTAAAAAGAATTATTGTAAAAGAGAAACCGGACAGCCTTTTGGCATCACTCGGCGGGCAGACAGGACTTACCCTCGGTTGTAAGCTGGCAAAAAGCGGCTTTTTAGATGAACACGGCGTTAAGATTATCGGCGTCAATCTTGAGTCGATTGACCGTGCCGAGGACAGGGAATTATTTAAGGAAACGATGGAAAAGATTAATCAGCCTGTCGTTCCTTCGGATATTGCTTATACGGTGGAAGAATGTCTTGCCATAGCCAACAGAATAGGATATCCTGTAATAGTTCGTCCCGCATACACGCTTGGAGGTGCAGGTGGCGGCGTTGCAAACGATGAAGAGGAATTGAAGCTTATTTCTCGCAACGGATTAATGCTTTCGCCTATTACACAGGTTTTAATTGAAAAATATATCGGCGGGTGGAAAGAGATAGAGTTTGAAGTGCTCCGAGATAGTGCCGGCAACGTACTGACAGTTTGCTCTATGGAAAATTTTGACCCTGTCGGTGTTCATACAGGTGATTCGATAGTAATTGCACCCGCGGTTACTCTTTCCGACAAGGAATATCAAATGTTGCGTACTGCGGCTTTGAATATAATTTCCGAGCTTAAAATCGAGGGAGGGTGCAACTGTCAGTTTGCGCTGAACCCTAATTCTTTCGAATATGCGGTAATAGAAGTCAATCCTCGTGTTTCGCGTTCGTCGGCGCTGGCTTCTAAGGCAACAGGCTATCCCATTGCCAAAGTTTCCACAAAAATTGCGATAGGATATACCCTCGACGAAATTAAAAATGACGTAACCGGTAAAACATACGCCTGCTTCGAGCCGACTATTGACTATATAGTAGTAAAATTTCCTAAATGGCCGTTTGATAAATTTTTATATGCGCAGAGAAATCTCGGCACGCGTATGAAAGCTACTGGCGAAGTTATGGCTATAGGCACGAATTTTGAAATGGCTATTATGAAAGCTGTGCGCGGTGCTGAGCTTTCGACCGATACTTTGGACTTACCGAAAATTGCCGCTTTAAGTGATGAGGAAATATGTTTTAAGCTTCACGAAATGACGGATGAAAGGTTATTTGTCGTATATCAGGCAATAAAGCGCGGCGTTAGTCTTGACAAAATCTTCGATATAACGAAAATAGATAGGTGGTTCCTCAGCAAGCTTAAAAACCTTTTAGATTACGAAGCGGAAATTAATGGCAATAAAATCACGCGAGAACAGTATCTCCGCGGCAAAAAGTTGGGTTATCCAGACAAAGCGCTTCAAGATATTTCAGGCAATGTTTTACCTGCGCATAGAAATGCTGTGTTTAAGATGGTTGATACCTGCGGTGCGGAGTTCGCGGCGCAAACGCCATATTTCTATTCGACATACGACGAAAAGGAACATGACGAGGCCAAGCCTTTCGTTATGAAAAGCGAAAAGAAGCGTATTGTCGTTATCGGCTCCGGACCAATCAGAATAGGACAGGGTATAGAATTCGACTATTCGTCCGTTCATTGCGTATGGGCACTTAAGCGCATGGGCTATGAAGTTATTATAATTAATAACAATCCGGAAACCGTATCGACTGATTTCGATACGGCTGATAGACTGTATTTTGAAGCATTAACGCAGGAGGACGTGCAGAACGTCCTCGATATAGAAAAGCCTTACGGCGTCGTCATAACTTTTGGCGGACAGACTGCAATAAAGCTCTGCTCGTATCTTGATAAGAAAGGAGTCAGAATTCTCGGAACGCCCGCAGACAGTGTGGATTTGGCAGAGGACAGGGAAAGGTTTGATGCGTTATTGGAACAGTTCGGTATTGCCCGCCCTAAGGGCTTAACCGTAATGAATAAGCAAGATGCCGTTGCCGCAGCGGAAAAACTCGGTTACCCCGTGTTACTTCGTCCATCGTACGTAATCGGCGGTCAGAATATGACTATTGCGTTCACTCAAAACGACATAGAAAGATATATGGACGTAATCCTCGCGCAGAAAATCGAAAATCCGGTACTTTGCGATAAATACCTTATGGGAACTGAGCTTGAAGTTGATGCAATTTCCGACGGGGTGGACGTGCTTATCCCCGGAATAATGCAGCATATAGAGCGTGCGGGAGTTCATAGCGGCGATTCGATTGCGGTTTATCCTCCATACAATTTAAGCGACGCAATGCTAAAAAAGGTTGTAGACGTTTCAATCAAGCTCGCGATATCGCTTAAAACTAAGGGGCTTATAAATATCCAGTACCTGATATTTCATAACGAGCTTTACGTTATTGAAGTTAATCCCAGAGCGTCAAGAACAATACCGTATATTTCTAAAGTAACTGGCGTGCCTATGGTTGATTTGGCGACGAATATACTAATGGGTGCTAAGCTTAAAAAACTTGGATACGGAACCGGTCTTTATCCTAATTCTCCGTACGTTGCAGTCAAAGTTCCCGTGTTCTCGTTTGAAAAGCTCAACGACGTCAATTCTCAGCTCGGACCGGAAATGAAGTCTACGGGTGAGGTTCTCGGTATAGGTAAAACCATAGAGGAGGCTTTATTTAAAGGGCTCGTCTCGGCGGGATTTAATATTAAGCATCCCACAAAACATAAACCTGTCGGCATTTACTTTACGATAAACGACCAGGACAAGCCAGAAATTATCAACATTGTCAAAAAATTTGCCGATTTGGGTTTAAACCTTTACGCAACGCGCGGAACGGCAAACGTTATAAGAAGTCTTGGCCTTGAATGTACGGATGTTGCAAGACTATCCTCTAATGAGGAAATTTTTAAACTAATGGACGCGGGGAAGGTTGATTACGTCGTATATACAGGTAAAACCGACGTTGAATCCATTTCAAATTATATCAGTTTACATCATCACGCAATATTACTTGGTATTACCGTTCTCACTTCGCTTGACACGACCAATGCGCTTGCAGACGTTATTGCCGGACGCTATAACGAATTAAATACAGAGCTTGTTGATATTAACAATTTGCGAAACAGCAAGCTTAAACTTGAATTTTCCAAGATGCACAGCGCCGGTAACGATTACATTTTCTTTGATAATTTCAACGGTGAAATTACTTGTCCCGAAAGTTTGGCAATAAGCTTTTCAGACAGACATTATGCTATTGGGGCCGACGGAGTCGTTCTTATAGAGAAATCCGAAATTGCGGACGCAAAGGTGCGCATATTTAATCGTGACGGCAAAGAAAGTACGCTTGCAGCAAATCCTATAAGGTGCGTTGCTAAATATCTTTTTGATAACGGATTAGCTCAAGAAACTGTGACGATTGAAAGCGCTTGCGGGACACATAAGCTTAGGGTTAATTCTTTTAACGGAAAGGCAAGTTCTGTAAGTATGGATTTGGGAACGCCCAAATTTAAAAAAGATATTAAACTGAACTTAAACGGAGAAGAGTATACGGTGACAAACATTGATGTCGGTAACCAGCATATAGTGCTTTTCCTCGATAAAGTTGAAGAAGTTGATATCGATGCGCTCGGTCAGGCTCTTGTAGAAAGCGGTAAATATCACGATGGAGTTTTTCTTGAATGTGTAAGAGTTGTAAACGGTGTTACTTTAAAAATGCGCGTATGGGAAAAGGGAAACGGTGAAACCTACTCGTGCGGAACGGCTGCTGTTGCCGCTACCGTAGCTTCGGTTGTAAACGGATACTGTTTTTACGGTGAGGATATAACCGTTAAATTGAACGGCGGAGATTTGTTCGTCAAATATGAAAAAGAAGGAAACGCAGAACTGGACGGAACGGTAAAACAGTCGTTTGTAGGTTCGATAGAAATTTAATGATATATTTAGATAACGCGGCTACTACAAAGCCTGATGAAGACTGCTTGAAATCAGCCGAAAAGTACTTAACAACTGAATACTTTAATCCGTCCGCTCTCTATAAGAGCGGATACGGTTTAAATCGTGAAATAAAAAATGCGAAGAAAAGTATTCTTTCGCATATTGCGGATAGTGAAAATTATGATATAATTTTTACTTCGTGCGGAACAGAAGCAGATAATCAAGCGGTATTTTGCGGAGGTAAAAGGGGAAATATTGTAACCTGTGAAGGAGAACATTCCGCAGTTTTCTCTGCCGTAAACGAACTTAAACAGCGCGGTTTTGAAGTGCGTTTTGCAAAAATCAAAGCCGACGGAAGCGTAGATGCGGAGCATCTTGTTTCTCTTGTTGACGACAAAACATCACTTGTCTCATTAATTCATGTAAATAACGAAACCGGGGCTATAAACGATATCGTCAAACTCGCTAAAACTGTTAAAGCAAAAAATAAATATTGTTTGTTTCATTCCGATGGTGTGCAGGCTTTCGGAAAGATACCGTTCAGGCTTACGGGCGATATTGATTTGTATTCTGTAAGCGCACACAAAATAGGTGGAATTAAAGGCGTCGGGGCGTTGATAAAACGCAAAAATACTATTATCAAACCATATATTTATGGTGGCGGTCAGGAAAGCGGACTCAGAAGTGGTAC
>JAIDRY010000146.1 GCA_029061465.1 Clostridia bacterium | reverse complement strand
AACTATACCTTTGTTCCTTGTTTTCCTGTTCTTCCGTAAGTACATTATCCGCGGCGTATCGAGAAGCGGTATCAAGGGTTAAACAAAAGTTAAAATCTTAGAAATAAAATTTAAGGAGATATATTAATGAAGAAAAGATTTGGCGCAATTTTATTGGCCGGCGTTATGGCTTGCGGCATGACCGCAGGCGTAGCCCTTACTACGGGGTGTGGCAGAAAGCCCATTCCCGAGTTTGAAATGCCCGAAGGCGGCTACGACGGCAGAGCGGTTGAAATTACCTTTGCAAACACCACTGGGCAAAATCTTGCCACCGTGGTAGACGATGCAATCAAAAGATTCAACGTGCTTTATCCCAACATTAAGGTTACCGTTGACAACACCACCAAGAGCTGGGACGATTTTGCAGACAATATTGCCAAGAAAATCACTACGGACAGGCACCCCGACGTAGCGTTCTGCTATTCCGACCACGTTGCGCTTTACAATCAGTCAAAGGCAGTTCTTGCCCTTGACGATTTCCTTCCCGACGGCGCATATGCAGATATGGAAGTAACGCATGCCGACGGCGTAACAGAGCCTTTGGGTCTCACGGAAGAGCAGAAGAACGATTACTTTGCAGAGTTCTATAAAGAGGGTTCAATCTACGGCGACGGCAAAACTTATACGTTGCCCTTTGCAAAGTCAACCGAAGTTCTGTTCTACAACAAAACTTTCTTTGACAAGAACAATCTCGAAGTTCCCGCTACGTGGGAAGATGTAGAAAAGGTCTGCAAAAAAATCCTTGAACTTGACCCTAAGTGCAATTCCGCGCTCGGCTACGACAGCGAAGCAAACTTGTTCATAACCATGTGCGAACAGCTTGGCTCTCCTTATACGGTTCTTGAAGGCGACCACTTCCAGTTTGACAATGCGAAAAACCGCGAGTTCGTCCAGAAAGTTAAGGGATGGTACGATAACCGTTATATCCGCACCAAGGAAACCAATGACGGCAAGTATTCCTCCAATTTCTTTAAAGAACAGCAAATGTATATGTCCATAGGCTCTACGGGCGGCTCGTCTTATCAAAGCCCTACGGGAACGGACGGTAATGCCGGTTTCGAAGTAGGCGTAGCTCCGCTTCCCCAGTGGAATGCAGAGAGTCCTAAGACCATTTTGCAGGGACCTTCTATATGTATCTTCAAAAAAGACCCCTACAAAGTTTTGGCAAGCTGGCTTCTTGTTAAATTCCTTACTACCGAAGTGCGTTTCCAGGCACAGTATTCAATGACTTCTGGCTACGCTCCAGTAACCCAGTCAACCTACAACAGTGCCGAATATCAAAAATTTATCTCTACTGCAGGCGGCACGGCAAGCGGTTTAACGGCACTGACTGCAAAAATCTGCAAGGAAATGGCAGACAAACCCGGTTCGTTCTACGTATCGCCCGCATTCATGGGTTCTTCAAAGGCGCGTGAGGCGGTTGGTATACTTCTGAAAACCGTATTGCAGGGCACAAGTATGGATAAAGCGTTTTCTGACGCTCTTCAGGAATGTAAATACGCGGCAGGTCAAAAATAATGAAAAAGTTTATTAAAACCATAACAGCCATTCTGTGCGTTGCTGTTCTGTCCATTCCGTGCTTTGCGGCGGCGTGTACTCCCAGCGATGAAAAGCCCGAGCACGTAGACTACGCAAGCCAGCTTAAGCTCGACTTATCAAGCAACACCAAAAAGCAGGAAGTCACCTTAAGAAAGCACGTTGATGGTGACACAACCCACTTCGACCCCGTACAAAATTCAAAGTTGCTGGGTTGTAACAATGCGGCTGATTTCTCGTCCGCATCTGCACCGGAAACCACCAAGGGTTATGCAAAAGCTCGCTATATGGGTATAAATACTCCCGAATCCACGGGCAGAATAGAACCATATGGCGACGCTGCATCCAAGTTCACAAAATCCAAGGTTGAAAGCGCAAAATCTATAATAATTGAATCCAACGACGACAAGTGGAATATAGACTCCACTGGTGAAAGATACGTTCTCTGGGTATGGTATATACCCGAGGACGGAACGGAGTACAGAAATCTCAATATAGAGATATTGCAGAGCGGTTATGCCTGGGGTTCAAGCGTTTACGACGCCGATAATCTCTATCGCGACGCTTCGATAGGTGCTCTTGAACAGGCTCAAGCAGAAAAGCTTATAATTTTCTCGGGCGAAAAAGACCCTGGCTTCCATTACGGTGACGCAATCCCCGTTGACCTTAAAGAACTTCGTTTGAATACCGAAGAGTACGCAAACAAAAAAATTGCGGTAAAGGGGTTGGTAGTAGCTGACTTCAACAACACGGTATATATCGAAGAAGTTTATACGGACGACGATGGCAACGATTATCGTTTGGGCATATCCGTATTCTATGCATACACCGTAGGCTATGTTCTCGACGTTTTGTCTGTAGGCAATTACGTATCGGTAGTAGGCGTTGTTAAATATTCCGATTACAACGGTTGCTATCAGATAACCGATATTCACACCTACGACTTCTTCGGCTCCAACGACAACTGCGAGATTGTGGAAGAGCGCAACCTTGAAAAAGCGTTTACCTCCGTCGATATCGATAAATACAAAAACAATCCCGATTTAAACTTCGAAGTTACCAAAACGCGTGAGAACGAAGCGGGAGAGCAGGAAGAGTATCTCGATACTGTTACTATTAAGTATAGGGATTCCCTTATGGCAACTTCCCTATCTTTGGATAACCTGTACGTTTATGATAGCTACACTACGAAAACAGAAGGTGCTTCCAAAGGCGCAATGACTCTCTATTGCCGTGCGGCAGACGGTACCGAGGTTCAGATTCGTACCGAAGTATTAAAGGAAGACGGCGTTACCGTAACGGCAGACAGATACGTGGACAAAACGATATCCGTAAAGGGCGTGCTTGAACAATACAATGATTCACGTAACGGCTGGATATATCAGGTAAAGGTTCACCGCCCTGATTATATCACGGTAAAATAATTAAGCGCTTTCCCCAAAAGGGAAGGTCGAAATGCGACATAAATATAAACAAAATAATAAAAATAATTTTATAAAAAGGAGAAAGGCATGAAAAAATTACTCTCGGCTACCCTTGCTATTGCAATGGGCGCCACCATTGTCGGTGTGGTTACAGGTTGTGACAACAACCCTAATACCCCCAGCGACGCAGAAACGGCTGAAAAAGCTGTAGGCATTATTCGTACCCTGTATATTGACAAGGATAAAGAAACGAATACAAGCTACACCGTTGTAGGCAAGGTTAAGGTAGATGGCAGTATCTATGACGTCGACTGGACGGTAACTCCCGACGCAACATGTACCGTAGAAAATTTCTCGAACTACGTTTCGGTGGGTAGTGAATTAAACACCGAAACCGACGAATACACTGTCAGCATTTCGAGAGCAACTCAAGTAATCGAGTACAAGCTTAACGCTTCCGTAACGGTAGGTACCGCAACCGAATCCGTAAGCTTTGACAGAGAAGTTCCCGCCAAAGCAAGCGAGGAAAGCATTAACGAAGTTTTAAGCTTTAACGACCTTACTTGCCGTAAAGTATTTAATGCAAATCAGCAGGTTTGGGAAAAGGGCGACCTTAAACTTACTAACGACAAGGCAAGCTCTTCAACTCCCATTACCAATAATGATAGTTCTGAGCATGCTCGTCTTTACGCAGGCTCGAAAACCAAAATAGAATATCCCGGCATAACCAAGATTGTGTTCACTACATCGCATTCGGATTATACTGCGAACTTAAAAACTATCCTTGAAAACGATTTGCCCGGCTCGACTATTGAGGTAGAAGAGGGTAATACCCCGAAAAAACTTACTCTCACGCTTGCTACTCCCGTTGACGTCATTGAACTTAATATGTCAAAACAAGTCAGACTTACTTCCATTGACGTGGAGGGCACCGAAGGTGGAGCTCCTGCAGAGAGCAAGGTTGCGGCTGCAAAAGCGGCTCTTGACCTTGCAAATAAGAATTACTATGCCGCTGGCACGTACGACCTTCCCGCAGAACAGAGCGGCGTAGCCGTTACCTGGGCTGTAAAGGGAACGTCTGAAAACGTTACAATCGAGAACGGCAAGCTTAAAATAAGCAGTGTACCCGCTACTGAAACTTCTGTAACTCTCACCGCAACCTTAAAGAGCGGTGAAGTAACCGATGACAAAGATATAGCTATTAAACTTATCAAAATCGAGGGCGTTACTCACGCCGGTACCGAGGCAGACCCTTACACGGCTTCAGAGGCAAAGATTGTTGCTTTAAAACTTGCTGATGGCGAAACGAGCAAGGTACTTACTTACGTAAAGGGCTACGTTGTTGCTAATAGCACTTTTGACTCTGCTAACGCTTACAAGGGCTTCCAGAATTTGTATATTTCTGATACCGATACTGTAACTGATACCTCCAGCGAAGATGCTTTCTATGTTTACGGACTTCAGCCCGACGGCACTGTTTTAACTGCTGATTCTGTTATATACAAAGGCGACCTTATTACCTGCAAAGGCTATCTCCAGAACTACGTACCTAAGGCTGATACACACGTTCCTGAGCTTACTGGTGCTACCTGCGTAGAAATAAAAGAATACGTTGACGAAAGAACCGACGCTGAAAAGGCGCAAGCTGCTCTTGACGAGTTAACCGTTCCTGCAACCGTTACCGGCGACTTGACGCTTACTACTTTGGTAAAGGGCGTGACGCTTAGCATCACAGCAAGCGACAAACTCGAGTCGATTGCTCTTGACGGCAAGGTAACCCGCGGCGACGTAGACGTCAGCGTAGTTATTACCGTAACCGCGACCTGCGGCGACGCTCACGTTGACCAAGAATTTACCGTGACCGTTCAGGCTAACGTTCAGTTAGACCATGCTGGTACTGAAGCTGACCCGTTTACTCTTGCAGACGTAAAGAAACTCGCTGACACTCTTCAGAACGGTTCATTTGTCAACGGTGCTGCAGTTCATTATCCGTACAGCGATGCTAACGGCGCAAAACTTGTTTACGTTAAGGGCTACGTAGTAGACGCGGGTTCTTACAGCGATAAGTATGGCAATTACAGCAATATATATCTTATTGACGTATACTCTGCCGATGCAACTAAGAACTCTGACGGCGTCATACAGCTTTACAGATTATATTTGGATACACAGTACGTAACGAAGGACGGCGACCTTGAAAAAGGCGATTTAATTACGGTCAAGGGCTATATTGAGAAATATAGCGGCAATGCTCAAATTTCTTACACCGGTAACGGTGAAGATAAAAACCCTTCGGTTGTTGCAAAGGAAAATGCGTCAAACGCCGTCAAAGTGGCAAACGCACTTGCAGCGGTAGCAAAGCTTGATGATATTTCTGCGACGGGTGAAAAGGCTCTTCCCACGTCTTCGGTAGAGGGAGTAAACTTTACTTGGGTGCTTGCAGAAGGCACTACTGTTGTAACTTATGCGGACGGCAAACTTAACGTTGCGGAGCTCCCCGCAGAAGATACGGAAGTTACCATCACTTTAACTGCGACATTAGGGGATGACCACGCTGATAAAACTTTAACGTTTAAAGTTAAAGCGGCAAGCACGAGCGTGAGCACGTGGACTAAAGTTACCAGTGCGAACGCTTCCGACCTTAAAGACGGCGCAGTAATTATTCTTAGCGCTACTGCGAGTGGTAAAAACGTTGCTATGGGTGCATCTCACAGCAATGGAACTTACCGTACCATAGTAGAAAATTTCGATGCAACGGCGGCAATTCCCGAGTCGGTTGTAACCGTAACTTTGAAGGCAGTAGAAGGTAAAGAAAACGTATTCTATCTGCTTACTAACGAGGGTGCTGACAGCGGTTATCTTACTGCTAATACTGCTAATAACGTCTTAACAAAGACGGAAGTTCAAGAAGGCGGTTTAAGTGAGTGGAAGATAGCGGTTGATGCGGACGGTAATGCTACAATTACCAACCAAGGCACAGAGAGTAGAATATTACGTTATAATAGTGGTAGTCCCCGTTTTGCTGCTTATAAGAGCGGACAAACCGCACCTGTTATTTACATTGAAAAATAATTAATTTGCAGCAAATAACTAAAACAAAAAAACAGCTTTCCCTTGTGGAAAGCTGTTTTACTTTATATTGCGGTAAAGAAAAAGCCTTCTCGAGAAAGGAAGGCTTTAATTATAAATTAACCTACGTTTTTAGTAATAATATCGTGTTCCGAAAAGTTTGTTATTTCAACGCGGATAGGGGTAATGGAAAT
>JAIDRY010000145.1 GCA_029061465.1 Clostridia bacterium | reverse complement strand
TATCTATACCTATCGTTAGCTCAGCATTATTTCCTATATTTTTAAAAAGAGAAATCGCAAACGAGAAAATTGCCAAAGAAGAAAAAAGCGTAAAAATAGATAAGAAATTTTTTACGGTGTTTTTATCATTGATGATTTTTTTAAATTTGATAGGCGTACTTATAATTGCTTTGCCGGATTTTGTTACCGAATATTTGGAATTCAATTATATTGCAACGATATGCGTGTGGTGGATACCTATTATTTTCGATGACGTTGTTTTCTGTCTTATGTGCACAAAAGCTACGTACGACGACGAAAAAATGATTATAAAGAAGCTGTTTCGTAAACCAAAAGTTTATTATTATAGCGATATAATTTCTTTTTCAAAGACGGGTAACCTTAAAGTTACTACCACAAAAGGTAATTTTACTCTCTTTAATGCATTTGCGGGCACGGGTAGTCTGAGAGAATTTATAGCTGTCAAAAGGGAAAACTTTAATTAAAGTTATTTTTTAGCTTTAATTAAAGTTTCGCTTGATATATTCCAAATAGTTTTTACGATTTACCTGGCTGCGGTTAGCTTTATACCAAATATAAGCACGGCTCAATCCCTCTTCTATCGGCATTAAGCTTTCCATAAGCTCTGACTGCGCAGTAGTATCGAGCACGTAGCCATAATCATAAAAGGGGAAATAATTGCGCTGTTCCGTTCCGTCCGTAACGTATTTAAACCGCGGCATTTTGCCCGCTGCGGAATAGCAATACTCCACCCACTCTTTGACCGTAATCGGAGCATTGCCAACGTTAAATATTCGCCTCTTGGGTTTAATAGTCAGCAAAGTTTCTACAGCTCTGCTTAAATCTTCAATGTGGAAAAATTGCAACGGCATTAAGCCGTCTTTGGGTATATAAAACGGCATATCCCTATCTGCACAATCAAATACAAACGCTTCACGGTAAATATTGTTATATTCGCCGTACAAATAAGGCGATCTTATAATATATGCGTCAGGAACTCGCTTTAAAAGAGCGTATTCGGCTGCAAGCTTATTCGTTCCGTAATCACCCCAAAACTTGTTTTTACCGCACTTATCTGTTTCTTTAAAAGGAATTTCAAGCGTTTCAGGATAGACGGCACTTGAACTTACCATTACGTAATTATCAAAGCTTTCCAACGCGTCGAGCAAAGTATTTATATCGTGGGAAGTGTAAGCATTTACGTCTATAACAGCGTCAAAGTGCAGTCCTTTTAACCGTCCGTTTATTTCTTCGCGTGCACATTCAATTAGTTTTACGTTCGGCAGTTGCGGCTTTGTGTTTCTGTTGAGAACAAAAACGGCGTGCCCCTTCAAAGAAAAATACTTAGCTATATACTTGCTCACGAAAACCGTACCGCCGGTTACTAAAATGTTCATTTTTACCCCACAGTTATTACGAAACAATTATACTGAAAGTATATTAAAATAGCAACGGTTTGAAAGTCGGTTGCAACGAGGAGAATGAAATTGCAAACTAAATATCCGATTTTGCTTGTGCACGGAATTATATTCAAGGAAAGCAAAATATTCAAATCGTTCGGAAAAATCGGCGAAAAGCTAAAAGAACAAGGCTATTGCGTTTATATAAGTAAGCAAGACGGCTTCGGCACAATAAAAAATAACGCCGAACAATTAAAGACGCAAATAGAAGAAATTTTACAGAAAGAGGACACCGACAAAATTAACCTTATTGCTCATTCGAAAGGCGGTCTTGACTGCAAATATTTAATAAAAGAATTGCAAATGCAAGACAGCGTTGCTTCATTGACTACGCTCTGCACTCCGCATAAGGGTTCACCCGTGGCAAGCGGGATAATGAAGTTCCCCAAATTCTTATTAAAATTCGTTGCATTTTGGGTAAATTTATGGTATCGCATTTTCGGCGATAAGCACCCCGATTCTTACACTGTGTGTCAGGAATTACAACAGCACGACGACGAAGAGCCCTTCCCGTATGCGGATAAAATTTACTGTCAAAGCTTCTCAACCTCAATGAAAAAGGCAAATGACGATTTCGTTATGGGTATTCCGCTCATCTTTTCAAGATACTTTGAAAAAAGCGAAACGGACGGGCTTGTTCCAGTAAACTCAACTGTTTTTGGAAATTACAGAGGAAGCTGCTTGCCCGACCCCGTCTCACACAGTCAGATTGTGGATTTTATGGTTTCAAAAAAGAAGAAAGAAAAAATATACTCCTTCTACTACGCTATTTGCCAAGAACTTGCGGAAATGAATTTTTGATAAAAGGCAGAAATTTATCAAAGATAGATACAGTTTACAAAATACAAAAATTGTGATAAAATTTTGATTATGAAAAGTCGGTTTGTTAATTTAAGATTTCCCGTCATAGTTGCCTGTTTCCTTGCCTTGGGCATTTTGACGGGATATCTTTTTATTTTTTACAAAATCGACCTTATCTGGTTACTTGCTATAGTGCCCGCATTTGCCGTACTGCTCACTATTTTTTCAGTATTACGTAAGAATAAACTGCTCGTCTTTACTGCAATAATACTCGTCGTATATTTGACAGGAACTTTCAACTGCTTTACTCACTTAAATGAATATCAAAAAACCGACGTTACTGCGGAGCAAACGTACCACATTTGCGGAACTGTTACAGAAAAGAATCAGTCCAACTACGGCGAGTATATCATTATAAAAAATGCAACAGCAGACAATGTTAAGCTTGGTGGAAAGATACGCGTAACACTTTCAAACTCATACGGTGAATATTGCGATGTCGGGTACAGGGTGGAGTTTGAAGCAGTATTACATAAGTACGACCTCTTCCCATACGGAGAGCTTAACTATTACACGCAGAACGACGTCAAATATCATTGCTCTGTATACGAAAATTTAAAATCCGACTACGGTTTTACGCTATTGGGTAGCATTAGAAGCCGCTTGCATAGTACTCTGTATGACAATATTGATGATAATACCGCTGCTATTTGCTATGGAATGCTTATAGGAGATACTTCAGAAATAGACGACGAAGCATTGACAAGCTTCCGTTACGGCGGTGTGGCGCACATATTTGCCGTATCGGGATTACATATCGGATTAGTTTACGGCATACTTGGCTTTATATTGAAAAAGTTAAAAGCGAACAAATATCTTTCCGCGGGAATACAATTTTTTGCTATATTGTTTTATTCCGCTCTATGCGGCTTCACTCTTTCCTCCATACGCGCCGTTATAATGTGCAGCGTGGCTATTGTAACTAAACTGTTACACTTTAAACGTGACGGACTGAACACGCTGTCCGCGGCAGTATTCATTATTTTAATTGTTAATCCTCAAAGCTTATTTGCCGTTGGATTTCAACTAAGCGTATGCGCCGTGGGCGGAATAATACTTTTTGCAAACAAAATCAACGCACTTTTGAGAAAAATAAAAATCGCCAAACGCGTTTCAAAAGGTATAGCCGTTTCAATAGGCGCAACCGCCGGAACACTTCCTATATCTGCGGCAAGCTTCGGTTATATTAGCGGCGCAGGATTTCTTTTAAATATAGTACTCCTACCACTTCTTTCCATACTATTTGAAATAATATTTATCGTTACGATAATTTGCGCAATAATTCCGCCAATCGACATAATATTGCAGTACACAGTACTCCCGCTTGAAGCCATGTTGTCATTTTTACTTTCGGCAGGATTTGAAAAGGCACTGATAACAGGCTTGGGCGGACAATGGTTCATATTATTTTATAATATTGCGGCATTGTCAGTATCGGACAAATTTAACCTAAAATTTCTTCCGCAAGCCGCCTTATTTGCATTTACAGTGTTAATTACTGCCTTTTTTGTGATTATACAGAGTACTATGCCAGACCAAAATAGCAAAATAATAGTTTCTGCAAGCAATTCGAACGGCTATGTACTCTTTAAAAGCTCGCACGGTAATATTCTTTTAATAGACCCGAACGCGAGCACAACACAAGTTGTAAGATTGCTTGACAAAAACTATGCTATGCAGCTTGACGGAATTATAATCCTAGGCGGTGAAAACAGCGCAGTAAATTATGACTTTGATTTAGGTTGTGACAATGTTTACTTAAGCGACCTTTATATTCCTATTCAGCCATATAGCGGCGTAAGGTTTCATTACGAACACAATTTTGAACTGTGCGGCATAATTTTTGAATTTTACGACGGATATACCGTTAAAGCCGTATGCGACGGCGTAACAGTGTATATAACTAACGGTGATATTCCCAACGTAAGCTGTGATTTGCTTATTTCAAAAAATATGAATTACGACTTTGAAAAAATGCAGAAAATTTGCGACGCGGATAACACAGTTTACTTTTCGCAAAAAAGTTTCAGATACAATATCTACGAATACGGAAGTATGTCGTTTAATATAAGTAACGGCAAATTAATTTATCACGAACCAACACGGCATTAAAAAGTCCGTTCCTTATTGAGGAACGGACTTTTTAATTTGTTATTGTTTCTTTAATCATTTGCAACACTTTAGTATCTCTTTGAATCATAATTTCATCAAAGAAATCATCACTTTTAAAAGCAGAATTAGTTTTTATTGCTTTTGCTAAATCTACGTACTCTAAAACGAATTCGGCATCTTTTTCGTAATCGTCTAAATCTTGCTCGACTTTCTTTTCTTCTACTTCACAAAAATAGTAAAAGTTTTCCTGCTCGAAAATTTTATTTGCAGAAAAGTTGCTTTTCTGCCGCCGCATAACGGTTCCGAATTCAAAAATTGTATCAGGTATTACTACTAGTCCTACTTCTTCTCTTATCTCTCTGATAAGGGCTGCTTTTTTATCCTCATTATCATTAATTCCACCACCGGGGAACTTGTAATACTTTTCTTTTTTACTATAAACAAGAGCTATCTTATTATTCTTGAAGATAATTCCTCTCGCCGACGGTCTTCTGACTATTTCGTCGCCGTCGTTATAGTCTTTTAAGTCGATTACAAACAGCTGCTTCATTTTGAATATTTCTTTTCTATATCTGCAATTTTATTTACGCGGCGCTCGTGCCTGCCGCCCTCAAATTCTGTGTGCAAAAATGTATCGACTATTTTAAGAGCATATCCCTCGCCCACTACTTTTTCACCGAGAGCAAGCATATTTGCGTTGTTATGCAGTCTGGTAAATTCTGCGCAGTAAGTATCGTGACAATGCGCACAGCGAACGCCGGGGACTTTATTTGCCGCTATCGAAACACCTACCCCCGTAGAACATATCAGTATTCCCTTATCACATTTCCCGCTGGCAACAGCTTCAGCCGCGGGTAATGCGTAATCGGGATAGTCGCAACTGTCATACGTATCGGTACCGAAGTTTACTACTTCGTAGCCATTTTCAGTGAGGTGAGCGATAACTTTATTTTTGAGGTTAAGACCGCCGTGGTCGCAGGCTATTGCAATTTTCATACGCTTTCTTCCTCTTTATAAGTATTTATATAATTTTTTATAATTATATCGCAAGCACGTGAAAGCGCGTCGCGCGTTACCCTGTACGCATCGAGATTACAGCCGTAAGGGTCTGGAACGTCGTATCCGCACACATCCTTTATACAATAGACGTTGCCGCAGCCTTCAAGCATTTTTTTCTGCATTTCGGTCATACATACAACCAAAGTACTGCTTTCAATCAGCTTTTGCTTGAGTTGACGCGGGGAAAATTTATCCACGGTAATACCAATCTCTTCCAGCGCGGTTTTGCTGTTGGCGCTTATAGTTCCACCAACCTCCGCTTGAATTCCGCACGAAGCAGTGTCCCACCATTTAATTTTATTGCGTTTAATCTTAGAACGGAGCAATGCTTCCGCCATAGGACTACGGCAAGTATTTCCCGTACAGATAAACAATACTTTCTTTCTTTTCATTTTACTTCCGCACAAGCCTTTTTTAATCTGTTCATAACGCCGACCATAACTCCATCCTGCATTACGGGCTCGATTGCCACTATCTCGTCGTAACAATCCTCGCCCTCACGAAGTTTAAGGTATAAATTAGCTGCTATTTCGTCAGCCGTAGCGCCGAGATTCAAAACGGGTATCCCAACTATCTTTTCCGACGCGGCGCCGTCACACATTACAGCGCACTTTACGCCAAGTGTAATTTGATTTTTACAATAAGCAACTGCTTTATTAAAATCGCCTGATGAAAACAGTTTCGTTTTGCAAGTCGGGGAATAGTGTTTGTATTTTAACCCGGGTGAAAGTGCTTTCTCCCCGTCTTTATAAACGTATTCGCCGCAATCACCGACAACCATAGCAATCATCTCACGCGTAATAAGTCCGCTTCTGAGTATTATGGGGATATGTCCGGTACAATCCAAAACCGTACTTTCAATCCCCCCCGCACATTTTCCACCGTCCAAAATAAGTTCTATTTTGCCGTTCAAGTCGCGGTATACGTGCTCTGCAGACGTAGGGCTGACGTGCTTTGAAATATTTGCGGAAGGCGCTGCAATGGGTAAATTTACGTATTTTAAAAACCTTTGCGCCCCCTCGTGCGACGGTATACGTATTGCAAGCGTATCAAGCCCACACGAAACAGCTTTACTTACAGTCCCCAAGCTTTTATATACCATTGTCAAAGGACCAGGAAGGTATGCTTTTGCTAGCGCTTTTGCGTAATCGGGAATATCTTTAACAAGAGTTGTTATATCGTAGTCTTTATGAACGTGAACAATAAGCGGATTGTCGTTGGGTCGCCCTTTAATTTTAAAAATGCTCTCGACAGCTACTGTATCAAAAGCGTTTGCCCCGAGACCGTAAACGGTTTCAGTAGGCATACCCACTACTCCACCGCGAGCTATTATAACGCGCGCCGCTTCAAGCGAAGCCTCGTTCACCGGTAAAATTTGAGTAATCATAATTTAAAACGGAGGCTCTTCGTCAGTATCGTAATCGGGAGGCGGAGCGTCATTGTCTGAAAGCGGTGTAACTTCGGCTTCACCTTTCGCAGGTCTCGTCTGATTAGCACGGTTTTCCATAGACTCGTTCATTTCAGGGTTGACAAACTTGGTTAGTTCACCCTTGAACCTTAAAGGTATTCTCTCCAAACCGCCGTTTCTGTTTTTTGCAATATTCAAAAACGCCTGTCCCTTAACCACCTTTCCGCTTGCTATATCAGCGTCGGTTGCCGTAATGTCGGGACGGGAAATGAACATTACCATATCTGCATCCTGCTCGATAGCGCCCGATTCACGAAGGTCGGAAAGCTGAGGCTCGCCGGACTGAATACGACGAAGCTGCGAAAGCGCGATTATCGGAACGTTGAGTTCCTTGGCCATAATTTTAAGTTCACGCGTAATAGCCGCAACTTCCTGAACTCTGTTCTCCTCACCGCCTTTTTTGCCGCTTGACATAAGCTGAATATAGTCCACCATAACCAAATCAAGGTCGCCGTTGTTTTTTGCCTTAATTCTGCGGCACTTTGATAATATTTCGGCTGGTGTAACACGCGAAGAATCGTCTATATATATTCTGCATTTTCTAAGCCTGTCCATGGCTTTTGCAATCTTTTTCCAATCGTTTTCATTAAGCTTACCGGAAAGCGCCGCAGACATACTAACTTCCGCATTAGAGCAAAGCAGTCTTTGCTCGATTTGCACTTCAGGCATTTCAAGCGAGAACACGGCGCAAACTTTGTTTTCAACAACCGCCGCATGCTCTACTATGTTCATTGCAAGCGAAGTTTTACCCATACCGGGGCGTGCCGCGAGAACAATTAAGTCAGACTTTTGCAAGCCGTTAGTAAGGTTATCAAGCCTCGTAAAGCCGGTAGGTATTCCGCGGTATGCATTCTTGTTTCTTGCAAGATTTTCGAATTTTTCCTTAACTAAATCAAGTCCGTCGCTGGTGCGGATATCTTTGACCGTAGAGGTATCGTTCACCTGCGAAACGGCATAAATTTTCTCTTCCGCATACTGAGTACTTTTGATTGAATCGTCGCTCGTTTTCGCAAACTCGATAATATCCGCCGCCGACCTGATAAGCTTTCGGTTAGTGCTGTCGCGCTTTACGATATCCAGATAGAATTTGTAGTTAGCCGACGAAGGCGTAACCTGCACAAGCTCGGTAAGGTAAGATATACCTCCTGCTTTTTGAAGGTTACCGTCACTCTCCAGCCTGTCTGAAAGCGTGACGAAGTCAACCGGTTTCCTCTCTGAAAACGTGAGCTTTATCGCGTTTATAATGAACTTATGCGAATCGTGATAAAAATCACTTTCGCTAAGTCCGTCCAAAACGTCGGGTAAGATTTCATTGTCTATAAGCATACAGCCCAAAAGCGCTTGTTCGGCGTCTAAATTGTTAGGCATTGCATTAATTTTGTCTGACATAGTACTTCATAAACCTATTAAATATTCATTAATTTCTCAAATTCTTGTAATGTTTCATCAAATTCAGCCATTGCAACCACAAACGGCTCTTTTTTCGCAAGGTCAACACCCGCAAGCTTTAAAAGAGATACAGGGTCTGTTGAGGAGCCTCCGGAAAGGAATTTGAAGTAATCTTTGACGGCAGGTTCACCTTCGGATAGAATCCTCTTTGCAATATTAATAGCAGCGGTCAAACCCGTAGCATATTTGTAAACGTAGAACGAAGTATAGAAATGCGGTATCCTCGTCCACTCGCAGGAAATATTGTAATCGTGCTCTATTTCATTGCCGTAATACTTTTTCCCAAGTTCGGCATAGAGATTGCACAGCGCCTCTTTTGTGAGCGGCTCGTCGCGCTCCGCCATGGCGTGAGCCCCGCTTTCGAACTCTGCAAACATCGTCTGTCTGTGAAGAGTTGCACGCATACTGTCAAGATAGTAATTCAATAAATACTTTCTCAATTCTACGTCTTTTGCATTTTTGAGCATATGCTTTAAAAGCAGCGTTTCGTTTACTGTGCTCGCAACCTCGGCCACGAATATCTTGTACTGACTTTTAGCATAAGGCTGATTTTCCTGTGAAAACCATGTATGAAGCGAATGCCCCATTTCATGCGCAATAGTAAAGACATCGTTTAAGTTAGGTTGATAGTTCAAAAGTACAAAAGGATGTACGCCGTAACAGCCGGTGCTGTATGCACCGCCGCGCTTTCCCTCCGTTTCCTCAACGTCAATCCAACGCTCGTCATAGCCCCTTTTAAGCAATGCCTGATATTCCTTACCAAGCGGCGCAAGTCCTTCGATTACAAGTTTATAAGCATCGTCATACGAGTATTTAACGTCAACACCGTCCACAAGCGGAGCATACACATCGTAAAAATACTGCTTATCGTAACCTAAAATCTTTTTTCTGTCCGCAATATAACGGTGCATAGACGGAAGATTTTCGTCCACTGCCTTTATAAGGTTATCGTAGACCGCTCTGTCGACGTCCTCGGCAAACAGCG
Source organism: Clostridia bacterium (assembly GCA_029061465.1). Lineage (GTDB taxonomy): Bacteria > Bacillota > Clostridia > Christensenellales > Borkfalkiaceae > Coproplasma. Next base: position 16,493 of record JAIDRY010000145.1, on the reverse strand, counting down.
CATGTTCAAGACAAGAGTCATATTTATAAATTCTGCTGAGCAAAACGTCCTTTTTAACGTTTCCGCCGTAAATCGAAGTTATGGTATTTATCAGCGAGGTATATGCGCCATAGTACTTTTCATAAATCTCTTTTCTCTTTTCACGATTATCCGAATGAAGCACGATACCGTACAAACCATGTGTTATTTTAACAGTTTCGCCAGCCCACTCAATTTCAGGCAGCGGTAAATCAAGCGTGTCTATAGCCGAAAAACTTAAATAGAAGTTATCTAATATTTCACTTGACATACCAACTATTCTTTCTTCTGCTTCGGAAACTACGTGCGGCTTACGCGCGATAACACATTTCAAATCATAATCATAGTCGGAAAAGCGCTTATCTGCAATTACCGAGTTCAAATATTTTTCGTCAAGCTGAGCCATTTCAGGTTCGTAAAAGGCAAGCTCGGTCGTATACTTTGCGACGAGCGAACGCATTTTTGAATAATAAGCGCTGTACTTAGCTACGCTTGCATCCTCATCGTGGCGCATGTGCGCATACAAATATAAGCGCTCCAAAAGAATACTGAACTCATCGTTTTCCTTCAAAAATTTCAAAAGCGTCTCCGCATCTGAAAGCTTACCCGCATATTTGGAAAAATTGATTGACTTTTCAGCCTTTGCAAAAGATTTTTCCCACTCTTTATCGGTAGCGAAAATATCGTCCGTCTTCCACTTGTAAAATTCTTTTACCTGTTCTCTTTTCATGTATACCTCTATTTTAAAATAGGTATTTTGAATTATATACCTTTTGGATATTTATGTCAATTTTAATTACAGCCACATTAAATTGTTAATTGCATAACCGGTAGGGCAACTTACCGTAAGCTTCATTTCACCGACGAAGCTTCCCAACGGAACACCGCCTGCTGATTTAAAAGTCTTGCTTTCAAGCACGGCGCTCTGCCAGACTCCGCCAACAACTGTAATGTTATTGACATAACTTTCTCCGGTCGTCAAATCACTGAAGGTCAAGGTGATAGTAGTATTTTCGTCACAGTATAAGTCGATTGACAAAAGACTGGTTGCCGAAGCTGTAAACTGCGGATTGCTCATTCTGAGCGTGGAAAGTCCGCATTCGGAATAAAGTCCTTTAACTCCCTTTGCCTTAGCGACGATATGGGGCAATATCTTGTCATTAGTTATGAATATACCGCCGACTGAACACTTATAGGGTTCCGCAATGGAGAACGCACTTATCCCCTTGTCATCTGAAAAAATGACCTGAGACTTTTTGCGCATATTGCGGAATTTTCCACTTATCTTCTTTATGGCAACCTTTGACCAAACGGTAAAGCCGTTTAAATATCTTACCCTGCAAAGAACGTAAATAGTAGCAGTTTTTTCATAGATATTGAGATAATACAGTCTTTCCTTTTCGTCTTTAACGGGGCAGTTGTTTAACTCGCGGAAAGCAGAATTCTGACAGTCCTCCGCAAGAAATACTCTGCAGGTTTTCACCACGCCGCGCTCGTCAACGATAGCACGCGCAACAAGGTTGGAATCTTCATCCACTTCCACAACTACGTCCGCAGGCTTTGGAATGAACACCTCGCGATTTTTTATGTTTTTATCGAGGAAAAGGAACATATCTTCTATACACTTTTCCCCGATACTTGCCGAATTCCTTATAGAATAGGCAATAGCACTTTCCGCCGAATACTTTGAATTTATTCTTGAGAACGTGTCGTATGCTCTGTCATAGTCAAACTCCGTATCGTTTGTCGAGCAGAGCATAAGCACGGGACAATTTACATAAGGTGCGTACGCCTGCGAATCTATACCCGCTATAAAACGGTATCTCTCCTCATTTAAAGGCATTTCTTCCTGCTCGTATTTGCTTATGCCCGTATAAGCTTTCCAGCCTGCCGCACTCACCGGGATGATACATGCGAATTTATCGGCAACGCCTATTTTCCAGGCAATTTCGCCACCGTCGCGGATACCTACAACCCCTATCGAATCTAAACCGGTGCGTTCACGGATATATCTTGCAGCATAAAGCCCTATGCACGCCCATTCGTACCAGCTAGTCTGCACGGCGCTGTCGTCAACGTAGTCCTTATATCTTCCGCAACGCGCAACATTGCCATAAAAAACGTTTTCCGGATAGACGGTATGGAAATTACAGCCTTCCCACTCTCCGCGGTAGTCCACCATAAGCGCGCGATAGCCTCGCTTAACAAACATTTTCAACACTTCGATATCTATCGTTTCTTTGCTGTCGGGTAGAATGAGAACCGTCCCGCAATCGGCGGTCTCATCATTGTAAGCAAAGGCAGCGGCAATCTTGACTCTGCCATCACCCGTATCTCTACCGTCAAAGTAGACAAGCTCGACTTTTACGTCGCTGTATACACCTTCAAAATCTTTTTGAGGATTAAGCTCAAGACTGACGTCAAAATTATTCCAAAGTGAAACGGGGGTTAATATTTTAGGCAAATCGTACTCCTCAGTAACTCGTACTCACGGTTGAGCCGTGGCTTTCGGTTGCTTTATTAACTGTTATTTTACTGTTTATTCTGTATTTCAATTCCTCGACGTGGCTGATAACGCCTATCGTAAACGCCGAGCTTTTAAGCTTCTCAAGTGCATTCATTACGGTATCCACAAGCGTTAAATCGAGAGTACCGAAGCCCTCGTCAAGGAAGAAAAACTCTATTGATTTTTGTGCTTGCGAACATATCGTCCGCGACAGAGCAAGCGCTAACGAGAGTGAAACGAGGAACGTTTCTCCTCCCGACAGAGTGTTTACTCCTCTTAAGTTACCGCAATTAAAGTTGTCGCCGACGGCAAAGCTGTTGTCTTTATATTGAAGGAAATATCTTCCGTCAGTTAAGTTTAAAAGCGTTGAAGAAGCTATTGAAGAAATATCCGTGAGATATTCGTCTGCAACGAATTCCAAAAACTGATTTCGCGATGTAATTTCCTTTAATTGTGCAGCAAGTTTTTTCTCATTTTTAATGATATAAAATTCTTGTTCTAAACCCTGCTTTTCTTTAAGCCGATTTTTTAAGTCGGTAACCGAATTGTCAAGCACGGCAATACTTCCCGTAAGCTCGGAAACTTTTTCTGAAGTAGCGTCAAGCTCACGCTGTGTATTTGTAAGATTTTCATTTGAAAAGTTGAAAATATCAGGTGTATTTTCCAGCTCGGCACGGCGGGCGATAAGCATTAACAGTTCACTGTCGAAGTCCTTTACCGCTTTTTCAGCATCAGGATAATTTCCAAATTTATCCGTAATTTCTTTGCAGCTTAATATACTTGCAAAGTTTTTTTCTTTCAAAAGCCTTTCAAGTTTGTTATCGGAATTTTTGATTTCAGCTTCGGACGTCATAATTAAGGTGTTGAGTTTTTCGACTGAAACGGTAAGCTCGTTAAGCTTTCCTTTTGCTTTGTCCAAAGCTGACGACAACTCTTCCCTGCGCGCTTTAAGTGCCTTAAGCTCCCTGTCGTTTGCCGAAAATACCGCGCCGTAGTCTGTAACGCTTTTACCAAACGCATTTTCAAGCTCTGCAATAAGTTCGTCCGCACGTTCGCGCAAATTCCTGCCTTCTTTTTCGAAAACAGCAAGCTCCTTTTCTTTAACAGTTATATCCGTCTGAACTTTTAAAAGCCTTTCGCGGCAAGCATTAATTTCGTTTTGAACTGCTTCTCTATCCGCGTCACCGCGCTCCAAATCTGCAATAATATTTTCCAAACGCGACGAATCTAAGTCCCGCACGTCTATTATGCGCTGCGTATATTCAGAAATCTTGTTTTCCGTTTCACAGCTGATGTATTCGTACAAAGCCGAATCGTCGCTATAATTTTTGATATTGCCCTTAAAATCAGAAAGCCAATCGAGAGTTTTAACGTATTCTTCCTTTAAAACTATTCCCTTTACTTCGACTTTCAATAGGTTTTCCAAGCTTCGCGGCGCGCGGTTTTCAAGCTCTTTACTCATTTTCTCAAGCTCGGCGGAAAGTGCCTTATGCTTGTTGTTTAACTCACTTAGCTCTTTTCCCGCTTGCTTATACTTTTCACGCTTCAAATCAAGCTCTTTTAAAACGGAATTAAGCTTTTCGCTCTTTCCTTCACATGAGGAATATTTAGCCGCAAGCTCTATTGCTCTGTCTATCTTTTGGTCAAACTTTCCGTCGGTAAATTGCCCGTTCAAATTTTCAATTGATAATTTCTGAGCTACAATTTCATTTTCGAGACGAGATTTATCGTCCTTGATATTCATTACTGCGACTTTTTTATTTGCTATTTCGTCGGAAAGCGCAACGGCTTCACGACAAGCCGCGAGCGTTGAAAGCCCCCTGCGTAGTTCTTCTATTTCGTCCTTTTTTTGTAAAAGCACGGCAATGGCTTTTTCCGTTCTATCAAGCTCGCTCTTCTTTTGATTAAGAATTTTATACTTTTCGTATTTTTCGCTTAACGCACTTTGAGTAATTTTCAGCTTGTCAAGCTCTTTCTTTTGCCCATTTAATTCCTTTTCCGCAGACGTCAAAACGCTTTGTGTAACGTCTTCGTAAAACGACAGTCTACCGCTAATGTTCTGATACTTGTTTTCTATCTTACCCAACAATTCACTAAGCTTGTTTTTAAGCGAATCTCCGTATTTGGAAAGTCCGAAAAGCCTTTCCATAAGTTTAAGTCTTTCGCTTGGAGTTGATTTAACGAACTGCGCAAACTCACCCTGAGGAAGCGCGATACATTTACGAAAATCCTCGGCGTCCACTCCGAGAATTTCCACTATTTTCTTTTCAACCTGCGTAGCTTTATCGGCTATACAAACATCTTTCTCGCCGTCATTTTCATATAATAATGCCTTGTGCGTACCGCTTTTATCGTTTTTGAGCACCCGTTCAACTGTGTAAACCTTGCGCTTACCCTCGTGCAAAATATTAAAAGTAAAATTAACTTTTGCCACAGACGAGCGGTAATTTATTATATCCGTCTTTTCCTTACTGCGTTCAACATTACCGTAGAGAGCAAAATTAATACAATCAAGTATTGTACTTTTACCGCTACCGGTATCGCCGAAAATTCCGAAAATTCCGCTCCGCGTCAACGCCTCGAAGTCTATTACGGTATTTTCCGAAAAGCTGTTTATCCCGCTGAATTCCAATTTTAAAGGTTTCATTCTTCCTCCGTAAGTGAGAGAAAGAGTGATAACAGCTCGTTCGGTGCATCCGCTCCGAATTTTAGTTTATAATAGTCTTTAAAAAGCTGTGAAGCGCTCTTATTCTTATTCGATATTATGTTAGTGTCGTTAGTTTCAGTCCGCATAATCTCGGCTTTTAAGAGTACGAGATTTTCATTCTCGTGCAAAGCCGACACCTCCTGCGGGGTAACCGGCTCGTTTAAATTGAGCGTAAGTTCAACAAAATACTCGAGATTGTTTTTAAGAAGCGATATACCGTCCGCAACTCCGTTTGCCTGCAACCTGATAAGCTTGCGTGCAGAAGTTATAGGAACTTGCTTTAAATTTTTAACACCATTTAAAGTCAAATCGAACACATTTACTGACTTTTCAACTCCGCATTCATCAAAGGAAAACTGCATAGGCGCACCGCAATAGTGTGCGTTTTCACCCAACGTTTGCCTCTTATGAAGGTGTCCCAACGCAATATAATCACATTCAGGAAGCAATTTAAGCGGAACAACCCTCGCACCGCCTAAATCTATTTCACGCTCGCTATCGCTGACAAGTCCGCCCGCGACAAAAATATGAGATAAAAAGACAGAAGGCATATCCCCGCTTTTACCCTCTTCACCGCATTTTATCCAACGCGACATCTTCTCGTCAAACGTTTCATCGGATTTACCCTCTTTAAAACGCGCCTCGTTCGGATACGGCAAAGCGTTGATATAGACATTTTCTCCCTTTGTATTTTGAAAGATTACCCAGCCACTACCGGATTTTACTGGATAGGTATTGCCGCGAACGGCACAGTTAACGGGGGATAAATTATTGCCGAGTATATAAATGTTTCGCTCTTCGGCAAGAGTTGCCGCCGCCGTCAACCGCACGTAATCGTCGTGGTTTCCGCTTATTACCAAAACGGCGCAATCTTCGGATAAAAGCTTTATACCGCTGTAAAATATCTCTTCTGCTTCCGCAGATGGCGTATACGTATCAAAAACATCGCCCGCAATTAAAACAAGCTCTACGCACTCTTTCTCGCATATGCTTTTGAGTTCGGAAAAGACGGCGCGGTATTCTCCGTACCGCTCTCTGCCGAACAATTTTTTCCCTATATGCAAATCAGAGGTGTGTAAAATCTTCATTTTCTGCTCTTAAAAAACGACAAAATGCTTTAATAAAATTTGCTTTTTGTCTTGTAAGCGGTTATAATTAAACTCACCGCTTATAAGATTATAGAGCATTTTGCGCAATAAATCAAGCGTTTACAGGAGTTTTGAAAAATGCCGTTTATTTCGGTTTCCGACGGTTTGATTAAAAAATCAATTACCGCAGTGGAAAACAAATTCATAACTAAATATCTTCCCGAACTTGACCCTAAAGCGGTAAAAGTTTATCTGTATTCGCTTTACGTATTCCAAAGCGGCACAGCTTATACGCTTGACGATATCGCTTCGGTTTTAAACGTTTCGGCTGACGAATTAAAGAATTATTACGAATATCTGGAAGAATTCGAGCTTGTGCAGATAACTTCCTTGACTCCTTTCGAGGTAAAAATACTCGAAGCGGAAAACGTAAGCGGAACGCCTAAGAAAATAAAACCCGAAAAGTATTCAGACTTCACCAAAACCGTTCAGAGTATTCTGACCGGCAGAATGATATCCGCCAACGAGTTTATGGAATACTTCTACCTTTTGGAAGAATACGGATTTGAGCAAGATGCGCTTATAATGATTATCAATTATTGCGTAAGTCTGCACGGCGACAATATCCGTCTGCAATACATAAAGAAAGTTGCAAAGAGCTTTGCCGACGACGGAGCGGTTACGGCTAAAAAGGTTGAAGAAAGACTTTCCGCCTACACCTCTTCCACCCCTGCGCTTTTGGAAATTTTCCGTGCGGCGGGAATTAAAAAACAGCCCGACGTTGACGACGACAAGCTGTATAAAAAATGGACGGAAAGCCTTGGATTTGACGACAAGGCAATATGTGTAGCAGCAAAACTGTTTAAAGCAAAAGCTACCGATAAAATCGATTTGGCACTTGAAGAACTGTTTAAAAACAAGGCCTTCGACGTAAAAGAAATAGAAAATTACTGCGCAAATAAAAATTCAGTATACGCGGTTACCGTAGATATCGCCAAAAATCTTGGCGTGTACGTGCAGAACTGCGCACCCTACGTTGAAACTTACGTAAGCAAATGGTGCAACCGCGGATTTTCTTTCATATGCTTAAAGAACGTTTCCTCCTACCTTTTCAGACAAAGCAAAAACTCGTTTGAGGATATGGATTTGTTTTTGCAAAAGCTTTACGACGGCGGCATTATAGACGATAAGAGCGTTAATGCGCATATTGAAAAGAGAGTTACAGAAGACAAGCTTTTGAGAGAAATTCTTGACAAATGCGGACTTAAAAGAAAAATTGTGCCTTGGGACAGAGAAAACCTTGCAAAGTGGCGAAGCTGGGGCTTTGGAGACGAGATGCTTTTTGAAGCCGCAAGGCTTGCCGCAGACAAATCAAACCCTATGGCTTACGTAAACGGAATTTTATCAGGCTGGAAAGCAGAAGATATTTTTACAATCGATAAAATTTCAAAAGGTGTCCCCTCGTATACGGCAAAGCAAAATTCCGTGGACGAGCGCGCGGTGCGCGGTGAAGTTGAAAGACATTATTACGATTTGCGCCACGCCGCGGAAGAACGCGCGGAAGCTGCTTTATCACGCGCTACCTCCGATAAGATTTACGGCGAAATAAGGAAAGAACTGAACGCGCTTTCGATAGAGCTTGCGTTTGCCGAAATACGCGACAAGCACAAGGCGGCTGAAATTTCAGAAAGAATGATAGAGCTTGAAGATGAAAGCGAAAAGAGACTTAGCGAGCTGTGTATCGATAAGGACGAGTTCGTCCCTCATTATTCCTGCGAAATTTGCAACGACACCGGTTACGATAAAAACGGTGCACCCTGTATCTGTTTAAAAAACTTTTTAAAAACACTAAAATATTAATTGCCTTAATCGTTTGATTATGATATAGTATTTATAAGTTAATACTTATTGAGGTGCGGAGTGATAATTCTTTCTTGCTAAATCTTTATATCATAAGTTAATGGGGTTTTATACTCTTTTGGCTTATGTGATTGCAAGAAAGTTTAATCTATCAAATTCTCAATCATAAGTTTATTTATTTTTGATTATTTTTTGAGTTATGAGATTGCTTTCTCATAACTCTTTTTTTATTCCGGAGGTTTTATATATGGCAGTTATTAAAGTAGAAAATCTTACCTTTTCCTATCCGTCGAGCTATGACAATATTTTCGATAACGTTAATTTCCAAATTGATACCGATTGGAAGCTTGGCTTTATCGGCAGAAACGGCAGAGGAAAAACAACTTTTTTAAACCTGTTACAAGGAAAATTTGAATACAGCGGAAAAATAATATCACCCGTAAAATTCGATTATTTTCCGTATTCTGTGGCTGATAAAAATTTGTTAACAGAAGATATTTTACGTGAAGTTTGCCCTATGGCCGAAGAATGGCAGTTAATGCGTGAATTGTCGTACCTTGACGTGCAATGCGACGTTTTATATCGACCGTTCAACACCCTATCAAACGGTGAACAAACCAAAGTTTTACTTGCCGCTTTATTTTTGAACGAAGGGCATTTTTTGCTGATAGACGAACCCACTAACCATTTAGATGCGCAGGCGAGAATATTATTGTCGACGTATTTAAATAAGAAAAAAGGTTTTATATTGGTTTCTCACGACAGATATTTTTTAGACGGTTGTGTTGACCATATCCTCTCTTTGAATAAATCCAATATAGAAGTTCAAAGCGGTAATTTTTCCTCTTTTATGACAAATTTTGAACGACAGCAAGATTACGAAAATAAATTGAACGATAAGTTGGCAACCGACATTAAACGATTACAAAAAACTGCAATGCGCACAGCTAATTGGGCAAACGCCGTTGAAGCATCGAAAGTCGGCGCGGCCGACAAAGGTTATATTGGACATAAGTCTGCAAAAATGATGAAACGAGCAAAAATTGCAGAAGCCAGACGGGAAAAAGAAATAGAGCAAAAATCAAAGCTGCTTAAAAATACAGAAATTGAAAGTAGCCTAAAACTATCACCACTTTCATACCGCGCCGAAAGGCTTGCTTCGTTTTCCTCCGTCATACCTGTTTATGACGGAAAAGAAGTTTGTCAGCCTGTAACTTTTGAAATTAAGCGAGGCGAGCGAATTGCCTTAGAAGGCAAAAACGGCAGCGGAAAAAGCAGTTTGTTAAAATTACTGTGCGGTCAGGATATAAAGCATTCTGGCGTCTTAAACGTAGCATCAAATCTAATAGTTTCTTACGTTCCGCAGGATACTTCGCATTTAAATGGAATATTGACGGATTTTGCAGTTATGCAAGGCATAGGCGAAAGTTTGTTTAAAGCAATTTTGCATAAAATGGGAATTAATAAAGGGCAGTTTGAAAAGAATATTTCGGAATTTTCAAACGGGCAGAAGAAAAAGATTATGATTGCAAAAAGTCTTTGCGAGCAAGCGCATTTATACGTCTGGGACGAGCCGTTAAACTTTATCGACGTTTACTCGCGTATCCAAATTGAAAACCTGCTGGTTGAATTTCAGCCTACTATGATTTTCGTAGAACACGACAAAATATTTCAGGATAAAATTGCAACGAGCATTGTGAAGCTATAAGTACATTAGCTTATTAAACTACCCTCCCTCTACGCGACGTTTAAATTTCTTTTTTTAGTTGATTTCTTTCAGTTCAGGTGTGAGCTTGTCCGCCATTTGATATTTGCTTTTTCTATACTTTTATGATATAATCATTGTACGATAAACAGTAATTTAGCGAGGTATATTTAATGCAAGATGACACGGTAAAATCTTTAATTTCCGTAAAAGAAATAATTTTTGCAAGTATTATCTGCTTGTGTATGACGGTAATGGACTTAACCGCTTTTCCCGCCGTTTTATTCATTGATATATCAGTATCCGATATAACGCCCGTAATTTTAACTATAATGATAAATCAATGGATAGTAATTGTAATTAGTTTTATTGCAATAAGATTTTTATGCCCACAACTTTTTAAGCAAATAGGGTTTGCTGATTTCAAAAGCGGTCTTCGCTCATTTGGGGTAATTATTCTTATATTAATAGTCGGTTCGGCTCTTGCGTTTTCATTGGGATTAATAGGCTATTATAATTATACTCCGTCCGTTGAAAAAATCATAGTTGAAGGATTTATATATTATATCGGTGTCGGATTAATTGAAGAATTGTATATTAGAGCGTTATTATTAAATATTATTGAAAGGCTTGCATATAAAACAAAATATTCAACACTAATTGCAATTATAATTTCGTCCGTGCTGTTCGGGTTAGGTCATATTTTCGGTATGATAGGTCAAAGTGCTCTCACTATCGTTTGTCGTATCATTTGGACTATATCATTAGGAATAATTTTCGGTGTAATCTATAAAAAATCAAACAATTTATGGCTGGCTGTCATTACGCATATATTGGTCGACTTTTGTAGCGTGGCTTTCTGTTTTGTGTCGCCCGCAACTTTTACTATACCTACAGTAATTAGCATTGCCGTGCTGTATCTTGCTATTGCCTTGTTTTTATTATGGAAACATTATTTACATAAGACTAAAAAAGAGTTTTCGGTTGAGTGATAAATTTCAATTTATCGGGTTAGACTTTCTTGGTTAATAATAAAATTTAAGCCGGGCTGTTTTTTACGGCTCGACTTTTTCTTTGTAAAAAATAAAGACGTAAATTGATAGTGTTCAACTTACGTCCTTATTGGCGCAGAGCGGGATTTTCGCCTTTGGCGAAAGCGTCGGCGGCAAGCCGCCTCGCGCGTAACAAGGGACTTTCTCTTACCCTCTCTCCGCGTCAACAGAAAAAGCACCCATAGAGTGCTTTTTACTGGCGCAGAGCGCAGGTTTTGAAGTACAACTCTTTTTCATAAAATAGCCTTTTGCTGACTTCAAATTAATAATTTAGTAAATATAGGCGGTTTTGACCACTAAAACAAGCAAAATTATTTGTGTAACCAGCAAAATAGCCATCCATTTAACCGCAATTTATCGGCATCCTTTTCGGGTAACAAAAGTCATACGGCATTAAATTCATACTGACTTATAGCGGTATCGGCCTAACCCCCATTCTTTCAGCACAACGATTATTGAGTCGTTCTAATACAACTTTGTCAACCTCGCCCGTTGCTTGAGCTTGTTTAATAAGCGTATATGCCGCAAGATATGTAAACTCATTTTTGTACGGGTTTGAATCGACGCCATCTGGAGATTGCACATTTTCTTGTGTTATATCGCGTTCCATTAGCTCCTCTCAAGATATACAGTTTTGATTTACATTTTTGATAATAATTCTACAAAGCCATTATAATTATGATGAATATTTTTTTCGCCGTTTGACATTAGATAATTATACATACGTACCGATGGAATAAAAGTCTTAGGCGTTTTTACACCAATATAACAATAAGCCTCATTCATTATAAGCGTGTTCAAATATATTGTTTCTTCCTCTGTAATAGTTTGTATTATATAAGTATATTTATCATTTGCATCCATATACTTTTCTAAATCTACTTGTGATTTAATTTTATCACCATTTACATAATCATTTTTAGGCAAAATTAAATACTTCATCAATATGGGCGAATATAAAGCCATTTCTTGTATAATTCTTGGTTCAATAGGAACATATTTCCAAACCGGAGACACAAATAATATTGCGCAATCGGAAGCTATTGGATACAACTCAAAATTATCAAAATAACTGCTTTGATTTTCTATCTCACGGCGCGCGACCTCATCAAAATTGTCTTTCCCATATAATTTCTGTCCAAGTTCTTTTGCCCCACGAATATACTCTTGCTCTTTCTCTTTCGGAATGCGGACAGGGATTCTCTCTGTTACGTACCCTATATCATTAATACAAAATTCCCCTTGCGTCCGTATAATCATAATAAAAGACATATTCGCCGCTATGGCGTGTTTTCGTACTCCAACCATATCGGATTTCAGCAAATCAGCCCACGGACTATCCAAGATAGTTAGCATCTCACGTTTCCAAAAATCTTCTTCCGACTCCCCTTCCTTTATATTGTATTGGCTTAACTTAAATTTGCCCTCATTGCGATCCGTATAGTTTCGTTTGTTTTTTGGTGTACGGTAATGCTGCAAGAGAAAATACTTCTTTATAATCGAAAGTTCAGCTCGTGTAAAAGCAACTTCTCCGCGTGCATCACAAATCCGTTTGAGCAATTTTGCCATTGGCTTTTCTATAAGCTCATTAAACTTTGTTTCTAATTCTTTTACATCAGTACCTGAATGGACATCATATATATTCTTTTCATAAAACGCGCTTGCAGTATTTCTATAATCTACAGAAAACTTTATGAGATCAAGCACGCAAATCTTATATTTTCCGTTATCAGATTTAGTCGCAAAGTTTTTCAATAACCGATTTTGTATGTAATGATTTTTATCCAACATGATTAAACACCTAAAAATTCCCGAACAATATAATGATTTTTCAAAGCGCGTTGTCCACCAAGATATGAATCAAACAAAGAATTATATTTAGCTGACCTTATAATGACATTAAGCAATTTCTTTAACACTGTTCTTTGTTTATCTGTAAAATCTTGCACCGTTAAAATTACTTCCTCTGACGCTTCCAAAAAAGAAAAATACTTACTAATCAAACCAACCACCACATCTGATAGCTGCACAAGTACTTCACTTTTTGAATCAATGAATTTAATCCTAGGCTGTAAATCGGCTACCAATTCTGAAATGAATTGTTCCTCATCAAATATTATTTCTGCTTTTGCAAATTTTAAAGTTTCAGTTAAATATATTGACGCCATATTACTGAAAATTATATAACTTTCTTCGCCATCAAAATAATCCAAAATTTCTTGCCTAGATGCCTCTTTTATAATTTGCCTTAAATATTCTAAAATAAATTCATCCTTATACTCAAAACTCGATTGGCGGTCTTCAATAAACGGCAAAAACTCTTTCATAAAGCCTTTTGTGTCTTTAATATTGGGATAGGAGTATTTATAAAGTACATTTTGAAAATAGTCCAAATTTTGCTTAACGATTTCATAAAGCAAATTCTTTAAGTCTAAATCAAGTTCGTGATTATAAAATGGATATTTCGCCATAGCTGCATCCACAATATCAATCAAAGAATAATAAATATAATTTAATGCATTATAATGAATTTTTAATTCGTTCACATTTAACCAATCCAAAAATATTTCTATTTTTTGAGAATTAAGTGTGGTTAGAAAATCTGCGCCTTTCCCTGCCAAATGTCGAAATTTGATATCCGTAATATTATTCTGTAACTTCAAATCAGTCAGCAAAGAACTGACATTAACTTTTTCTCCTTTTGGAACAGCAAGTCCACCCAAAACAAAAAACATATTTGATGCTTCGCAATTCCAGCCTTTCTCTCTTATGTAGAATTTACGAAAATTGTTAGTTTCATCATAATATAAAACTCCATCAAATTCGTATTCCTTTGAAAATAACGTCTGAAAAAAATCTTTAATCGTATCCATGAGACAATCACCAATAATTTGCTTATTAATTATACAATATTCAACATAGAAAAACAAGCATTCAAGTATGGTAGTTCAACTCCTGTTCATATAAAAAAGAGCCAAAAGGCATCCGTAAAAAAGAAAGATACTTTTAGTAACATTAAAAACTATATATTGAGTTAGAAAATACAAAAAAATCACCGAAACTTCTATATTTCGGTGATTTTTTTATTAGCATCCTTTTCGGGTACTAAATATGGCGCAGAGAGAGGGATTCGAACCCCCGTACAGTTGCCCGTAACACGATTTCGAGTCGTGCGCGTTCGACCACTCCGCCATCTCTGCATTGCTTGATAATTTTAAACTAAAAACGTATAAAATACAAGCGTTTTTAACGCAAAATTGAAAATAACCCTAAACTATTAAAAATTTGTTAATTTGTAACAGAAATATTTGACTAAATTTTGTCCGAAAGGTATAATTTATGTTGATTAATATTAACGGAGAAATTATTATGAAGACCGCGATAATCACAGACAGCAACAGCGGAATTACGCAGGCTATGGCAAAAGAGCTTGGTATTTCAGTAGTTCCTATGCCCGTTTTAATTGACGGAGAACAGTATTATGAAGATTTGACTTTAAGTCAGGAACAGTTTTACGAAAAATTAAAGGGCGATGCAAGCGTTTCCACATCACAGCCCAACCCTATTGCAGTGGGCGAGATTTGGGCGGAAGCGTTAAAGACTCACGACGCGGTTGTATACATTCCTATGTCAAGCGGACTTTCCGAAACGTGCCACACCCTCTCCCATTATGCCGAGAGCGAAGAACAGTTTAAGGGCAAAGTATTCGTAGTAGACAATCAGAGAATTTCAATAACTCAGCGCCAAAGCACAATGGATGCAATAAAGCTTGCAAACGAGGGCAAGTCCGCTGAAGAGATATACAAATATTTAATGGACACCAAAATGCAGTCAAGTATCTACATTATGGTTGACACGTTAAAGTATTTGAAAAAGGGCGGCAGATGCACCCCCGCCGTTTACCTTATCGGTACGCTTTTAAAAATAAAGCCCGTACTCCAAATTCAGGGCGAAAAGCTTGACCAGTTTGCAAAGGTTACAACCCTAACCAAAGCGAAGTCAACTATGATTAACGCGATTAAATCAGACTTCGAAACGAGGTTTAAAGATTTAGTAGCGGCAGGTAAAATGACGCTTGCTATTGCCCACACGGAAAACATAGCTGAGGCCGAAAAGTTTAAAGCAGAAATTCAAGAAATATTCCCCGACGTTGAGATTACTTTTGTAGACCCCCTCTCTTTAAGTGTTTCCTGCCACATAGGCCCCGGCGCACTTGCCGTTGCCTGCTCAGTAAAATATTAATAAAAAGAATTGCCCTTCCGAATTTTCGGAAGGGCTTTTTTTAACGCCTTTTAAGCGTTTCTCTCCGTATTATATGCTTACCGTTATTTATCATACCTATGACGAAACAGCTCATCATAACGTAACACCATAAGAGAAAAATTATAAGCGAAGCTATTTTTCCGTAAAGCCTTTCAGGATTGGCAAACTTGGTATAAAAACCAAATCCTACGAAAAAAAACAACCACAATGCAGTAGTAAGCAAGCTACCGCACAACGCTTCGTAAGGCTTCATTTTAAACGGGCAAGCAATTAAATTCAGCATAAATGCGGCGGCAAAGGCAAGCGCAGTCATAAATACCGACGAAATAATATCCGAAATATAAAATGGCATAATTCGGTCCAATATATTAGTGCCGACAACGGAGATTGCCGCAATAAACGCAACAGAAACTATTGTTGCGGCTATATACGCAACCGACAGCAATCTTAGCTTAAACCCGCCTTTTACACGCGGACTGTCGTAAACTATTTCACCGCTTCTTCTTAAGTGATAGAAAAAATTAGTAGACGAGTAAAGCGACGTTGCCAAAAGTATAATCCCCGGACCGCTTGCGGCGCTTTCAGCCGACCTTTTAAGATACAATAAAAACGGGCTGACATTTTCCAAAAGCTCGTGCGATAGTACGCCGTCAACGTGAACGTTACCGAATACGAGCGTAAGCCACAGCGTAAAAGGCGCAATACTCATCAATAAAAAATAGACCAAAGTTCCCGCAAGCGTTGAAAACCTTTTGTCCGTATAATATTTTATAGTGTCGAGTATCTGGCGCATAAAAGTATTTTTGGCAATAAGCAAAAAGTGTATACATTAAAACGGGGTATTCCCCAAGGAATACCCCAAAAAAAGCACTACTTAATTGTTACAGCATCTACGGCAACCGCAGCCGTTGTTATTACAACCACAGCCGCTACGGTTACGTGAGCAACCGTTGTTGCAGCCGCAACCGTTATTGTTGCGAGTATTACCGCAACCACAGGAATTACAGCCGCAACCGCAACCGCTGTCGTTTGAACTTCTGAAACCGTTTCCGCCGCTCCAACCGTTGCACCAGTTGAACCAGTTGTCGTCGTTGTTGCAACCACAACCGTTATTGTTGCGAGTATTTCCACAGCCACAGGTATTGCAGCCGCACGAATTGCCGCTAAAAAGGTTCAAAAGACCAACACGGCAAAAATTGCAAGTATTACACATACGTATATCATATCCTTTTCTTGAAGTACGGGGCAAAAGTTTACCCTCTTGCCCTTACTCCATAATATGATTGCCATATAT
>JAIDRY010000144.1 GCA_029061465.1 Clostridia bacterium | reverse complement strand
TCCGTAAGGCTCTCTTTGTAGTGATATACTACGTAAGCGATATCTTCAACGGGCGGCTCGGGTTCGGCCTTTTTCTGCGCATTTGCCGTAAGTGTCATATTCTTTACGGGCATAGTGAACGTAACTTCCAACTCGTCTGTGTCGGGGCATACTTCCTTATCGGAGCTTACCCACTTCACCCACTCGTAGCCTTCGTCCACCGTTGCCTTAACTACGACGGTCTGACCGTAAGCATAGCTTCCGTTGCCCTCAACGGTTACGCCCTCGCAACCGACAACGGTTACCGTATAAGTGTTGCGGTTATAGAAAATTTCAACTACCGTATCTCCGTTTTCGCTGATTGTCTTTTGTTCGAAGGCACTTGCGGTAAAGCCCTCATAATCGCGGGCAACTGCATTAGTAAGCGTGTCCGCCGTTCCCGTGAGGTTTTCTTCCGCTTCAATAGAATAGTACTTGCCGCCGACTTGCTTATCCGTTGCAATAAGACTTTCTTTGAAGTGATAAACTACGTACGCGATATCTTCAACGGACGGTTCGGGCTCGGCAGCTTTCTGCGCATTTGCCGTAAGCGTCATATTTTGTGCGGGCATCATGAACATACATACGAAAGCGTCGGTGTCGGGGAATACTTCCGTATCGGAGCTTTCCCACCCTATCCATTCATAACCTTCGTCTACGGTTACCTTAACTACGACTGTCTGACCGTAAGCATAGCTTCCGCCGCCTTCTACGGTTACGCCCTCACAGTCAACAAGCGTTACCATATAAGTATTGCGGTTGTAAAGAATTTCAACTACCGTATCACCGTTACCGCTGATTGTCTTTTGTTCGAAACTACCTGAGGTAAATCCCTCGTATTCATGCGCAACCGCGGCTGTCTGCGTATCCGTCGTTCCCGTGAGGTTTTCTTCGGCTTCAAGGACGTAATACTTTCCGTCGACTTCCTTATCCGTTTCCGTAAGGCTCTCTTTGTAATGATAAACTACGTACCCGACTTCGGCGGGCGGTTCAGGTTCAGCCGTTTTCTGCGCATTTGCCGTAAGCGTCATATTTTGTGCGGGCATAGTGAACGTAACTTCCAACTCGTCCGTGTCGGGGCATACAGCCGCGTCCGAGCTTACCCACCCTATCCATTCATAGCCGTTATCAACCGTCGCATTAACCGCGACCGTTTGACCGTAAGCATAAGTTCCGTTGCCTTCAACGGTTACGCCCTCGCAGTCGACAACGGTTACCGTAAATCTGTCTAAGTCGTAGAAAATTTCCACTACGGTATCACCGTCACCACCAATATTCTTTTGTTCAAAGCTACCCGCAGTAAAGTGCTCGTACGTACGTGCAACCGCATTAGTCTGCGTATCCGTCGTTCCCGTCAGATTTTCTTCGGCTTCAAGCTCGTAATATTTGCCGTCGATTTCTTTTTCGGTTTCTTCAAGGCTTTCTTTATAGTGGTATACCGTATACGCCGTATCTTCGTTGGGAACGCAGACGACTTGCATTGTTACCGTTCCGGGTCCCGCTACTTTACCAACGCCAAGTCCCAATTCCGACGTAAGAGCGTTACAAATAACGGTTTGCGTGTACGTCGTTCCGTTTATATTAACACTGGTGATATGATATCCGGCATCTACGTTGCATTTAACGGAGAAGGTTTGCCCCACCTTCACCGCATTGACTCCGCTCTGGGGGCTAGTTACGTGCCCGCCGATAACGGTTAAATCCAACGTCAACGCTACGGAGTCTGCATTTACCGTTACTTCGCAGACCTGTGAGGTGATAGTATCCGCTCTCCAATCCTTTACGATGACGTAATACCTTGCCGTGCCGACCTTGGACGTGTCCACGGTGTATTGACTTTTGGTCGCGTTTTTAATTTTATCTATGACAAGACTGCCTGTTTCGTCCTTATACCATTGATAGCTGAGCTTTCTTCCCTCAGCTTCCACGGACAGCGTCAGCTTGAAATCTTTGCCTGTTTCTATCGTTTCTGGTAAATCCTTGGATATATAAAACGAATATTCCTGTTCTTCGTCGACGGCTGTGAAAGTCCAGTGCTTAGTGCCGTCTTCGTTCCTGCAATTATACGCCCATTCTTCGGCTAACGAGCCGCTGTAACCGTAGATTGGTACGTCGTAATAAGTCCAACTTGCCATATCCAGAGCGACATCGATTTCATAACTTTTGAAGTTTTTTCCGATAAATACTTTTTTAAGTGATTCACAGCCGCTGAAAAGTCCGCCGTCGGTAATCGTTTCCAGGTTGGGGAAGGACAGCTCTTCTAAACTTTTAGAGTAAGTAAACGCCTTTCCTATAATCTTAACTACGTTTTCCGTATCCACGCTTTTAAGCGACGTGGTCAAGTGAAACGCCGCGTCAAGTGTTACGAGGTTGGGACAAATTACCTGTTCAAGGGAGTAACATTCATTGAAAACGTCCTGCCCGATTGTAATTGCTCCGCTTAAATCCGCAAATACCAGACTGTTGCAGCTGGAAAAGACGCCCCAGGGCAATTCTTGAACCTGCGGCATATTGACGTATTTCAGCATCTGACAGGAACGGAATGCGTGTTCGCCGACGACTGTAACGTTTTCCAAGTTTATGCTCTCCATAAAGTGGCAGTCTGAAAAAGCCCTGTCTTCTATTTCCGTAACCGTATCGGGAAGAACTACGCCTGAAATAAGACAGTCTGAAAACGCTTCTTTGCCTATTTTGGAAATAGGCATTCCTTTATAGCTTGAAGGAATAATTACGTTTCCCGTTGTGTAAGTTTCGACGAGAGCCACGTATATTTCTTCGTTACCCGTTTTTTCGTTGATATAGGTATCGTAGTAGAACCCTTTAAGATTTTCAAATACAGCCTTGAATTCAACTCCGTTTTCCGCAGCGTAGGTCTGCGCTGCGCTGTCCGCGTCTCCGTATATTACGAAATCCGAAATAAGCGCATTTGCGTTAAACCCTAACGCTTTTTCGCCTATGCTTTCCACACAGTCGGGCAAGGTTATTTCTTTAAGAGCAGTACAACCGTTGAACGCGTACGCGCCTATATCCGTTACTCCGTCTATTTTAACGCTTTTAAGTGCGGTACAGTTTGCAAATGCGTTTTCGCCTATGGCGTTTATCCTCGTAAGATATACTTCCGTAAGGTTAGTACATCCGCTGAATGCGTTTTCTTCTATTTCTTTAAGGTAAGAAACGTTGAGCTTTATATCCGATGAGCAGTTTTCAAACGCACCCGCACAGATTTTGGTAACGGGGTATTCTTCGATATACGAAGGAATAATAAGCGTATCGGGAGCCGTGCCGTTTATACCCGTTATATGCGCTTCGCCGCTAACTACGGTAAAGTTAAACGCCTCGTCGTTTGAAAGGTCCACGATAGGATTATTAATACCCGTCGCCTTATAAAAACCTTCAAAAGCCGTGCCTTTATAATAATAGATAACGCAGGTTTCGGGAACGCCCCTTAATGCGGAGAAGTCGCCGCGGTCGGAAGACGAATAATACGTCATCTTTTCAAGACAGGGAGAAAGCGTAATCTTTTCAAGGTGCGTGCATTGATATAATGCGTCGCTGAGAGTTATAACGGATGGTAAATTAATCTCCGTAAGACCTTCGCAATATCCCAAGGCGTGCGAGCCGAGGTATTTCAGATTGGGAGCCGTAAAGGTTTCAAGATTTCTTGCCGTATAAAATGCAATCGACAAAAGCGTTTCCGCGCTCGGCAAATCGATATGCTTTACCTGCGTATTAGATATTACGTACGAGCCTATAATTTTTGCCTTGGGAAGATTTACGGTGCTGAGTATGCTTGTGGCCGTACTTCCCGCTATGGCGTAAGTGGAAAGATAAACCGCTTCTGGTAAGTCGGCTGACGCCATATTGTCATTACCGAAAAACGCCGAAGACCCTAAATATACCGCTTTGGGCAGAGACAGACTTTCTATATCGTTCATATTGAACGCCATTTCAGAAATAATTTCCGCCTCGGGCAAGTTTATCTCGGTTACGTAGCTTGCATAGTTAAAGCTGAAATCACTGATAATTTTAGCCGCAGGCAAATCTATACGCGTCAAATACTGCGGACTTGTACCGCGCATATAAAATGCGTTGGAGCCTATTACCTCAACTTTACTTAATACAACGTCGCGCAAATTCGCACATTGATAAAACGCGTAAGCGCCTATTTTAGTAACTTCGGGGAAGTAAGTATCGTTTACGTACTTGAATTTAGGGCAGCTTTGGAACGCATAGTTGCCTATACTTTTCACGGCGGGCGCCTTTACCGTCTCTAAAACTTTACAATCGCGGAAAGCGCTGTCTTCTATATCGGTAACCGTATCGGGCAGAATTACGTTCACGACGCCCGTCGCCGAAAATGCACCCGAGCATATACTCTTAATCGTAACTCCGTCGATAATCTGCGGAACGGTCAGCTTTGTGAGTATACCGTTATAGCGTACAAGTCCTCCCGTTTGCTCGTCTACGATAAAACAGTTTTCCAAATCCTGATTGCCGAAGCGGTAAGTAATCTCTTTTGGATTGCTGTATGCGGTAACATCGTTTCCGTCAAAAACGTAAGCCGCGGCTCTTATTCTTACCGAGCGGCTGATATTTATAGGGGACGTATATAAAACGCCGTTTTCGGGAGTAGGAAGCGTGCCGCCGGTAGTATAATATATCTTTGCGCCCGCGCTCGTATGGGAAATAGTCAAATCGAAGGGCGCGGTGTGGTCCAAAGCCGTTTCACTGAAAGATACCCCCGATAAAAGGTCTGCGTAAATATATCTCAGGCTTACCATTCCGTAGCCGTAATACTTATCCTTACCCGCATCGCCCAAATCCACGGCGGTATTTTCCAGCAGGTCTTCAACCTGTTTAATCGTATATCCGTTGTGCTCCGTCATAATAAGCGCCGCGGCAGCCGCAACGTGCGGAGCAGCCATAGAAGTACCGCTCATCGAAACGACGCCACCGTCCTTTTTCGCGCTTATAACCGCGCTGCCGGGAGCGCAGACGTCAACGTAACCGCCGAAGTTGGAATAATAAGGACGGTAATAAACTCCGTGCGCGTTGGCAACTGCGGAGACGCACACCGCGTCGGCAATGTTTGCGGGAGTTACGTAGAAAGTATCCTGATTTTCGTTTCCCGCGGCAACGACGGGTAAAATCCCGTTATCTGCCGCTTCGGATATGCAGTCCTGATAAAGAGAGGCGTTTTCCGAAGTTGAAGTGCCGCCGAGGCTCATATTGAACGCTCGTATTTTAGCGCCGCCCTTTTTCAAAGAAGTTACGTATTTTACGCCGAGCGCAATGGAGGACGCATAGCCTACGCCCGACTTATTCATAACCTTAATAGGCAATATCTTTACGTTATCGAGCGTTAAATCTTTTATTATGCCCGAAACGTGAGTTCCGTGTCCTTCGTCGTCCTCGTATTCAAACCCTTTATTGCTTTGAGAGGTCGAGTAATTTTTGCCGCCCTCGGCAATGCGGTTTGTAAACCATTCATGGTCGGTATCGATACCCGTATCGATTACCGCAACTATAATTTCGGGAAGCGCGGACACCGTATTTTGAATATGGCTTGCGTAATTGCCTACTCCCATTGCGTCCGCACCCCAGCTGTAATATGCCGAGGCAAAAGCCGCGTCTACGCTTTCGGTTACGGTATCTTCAAGCTTTACCACCTCGTCGCTTTCGACGTATTCCACGCAGGAAAGCCCTTTATAGTAGTTAAACGCGTTTGCCGTACTCTGCTCGTCGGCGTATTGAAAAATATGTAATCCGTCGTAACCTTCGGCGGAAGCAACTGCTCCGCAATCTTTAAGGTTGCCCTTGTATTTGACGATTAAGCGCTTGGTTGAAAATTCACGCGTCAGCGTTACCGCCTTCTCCTCATCTCCGCCCTTTACGTCTACTTTATATCCCAAAGCTTCCGCAACGCTCTCAACGGGGAAAGCACAGCCGCCGCCGTCGTAGCATTCAATTTCCTGCGTAAGATAATCTACGTCGCCGTCTTTACTTGAAATAGTATTATCCTTAATATTTACACTTTTATCTTCAAAACTGATATCGGTCTCCGTATCCGAACAGGTTACACTCGCACCCGTCATACGCGAAAAAGCGTTACCGTCTATCATTAAACAGCCGTTTTGTTCGTATAGTCCTTCCTCGCCCGAAATTACTATCTGTCCGTCGGTAGCGCTTGCATAGTTATCGATAATATTCAAATATTTTTCTTCAAAGCTTTCAAAACTTATCTCGGTATAGCCCGAATTCAGGTTGACTGCAACCGTACATAGAATGCATGCGCACAGTATGCACGTTAAAATTACGCTGAGTATTACCTTAATTTTCTTTCCGTTCATTTTATCTCTTCCTTTGCCGTTTTATGATATCACAAACAGGTGTATTTTTCAATCATTATTATATAGTTTCTTTTCCTGAAATTTGCCGAAATGCTGTATGCCACTATAGTCCCGAATATTATATCACAATAGTTTGCTAAAATCAACACTATAGCGAAAGAAAAGTAATACTAAAATGGGGTAAACTATTACTATAATCCCATAAAGAGGTTACTTATGGACCGCAAGGAAATTGGACGGAAGATTGAAAAATTACGTAAAGAACGCAATATGTCGCAATATCAGCTCGCCTTGGATGCAGGGCTGTCAGCAAGCTATATTCCCGATTTGGAAAAAGGTTTAAAATGCCCCACGGTTGAAACTCTTGACAGTATCTGCTATGCGCTTCATATTACGCTTGGTGAATTTTTTACAAAACCAGAGGAAAAGCTGTACCGAAGTAAATTAGATACGTTAAGCGAAAAACAAAAGAAACTTTTAAACGACTTTTTAGACAGCTTATAAAATAAAATCCACCCGCATAGCGGGTGGATTATTATTTTAGCTGTTTATCAGAAGCCGCACTCATTACTGGTAACTTCCGATGTTGTACCAAGAACTTTATCACCGCACTTAAACGTTGCCGTAAGCGTTACGTAGCCCTTCTTATTTTTGTTCAGTCCGTTACCGAAAGTATGTGAAAAACTTACCTTAGTATTGCCGTCATAGTTATAGCCGTGAGTTTCAGGTCCCCAGTGGTCCGACGCACTTCCGCCAACCAACTTATTACCATGATAATAGTATTCTACGCTTGCTTCGGCAGTTATGCCGGCAGCCTGCAATATGCTTTGGCTAAGACCTTCGGCAAAGTGAAGAGTGTAAACAAACTCGTACTTAATAGTTCCGGAGAAAGAAACCTTTAAGTTTTCAACCGTAATCTCGTCCAACGCACACGCCGCACGGAGGGTTATACTGAATTCTTCGTCTGCAAGGTTCAAGCCCGCGAAATAATCTTTAACACCCTTAGCACCGTCCGCGTACGAATAAGCGCCGTTGCCTAAGTCCATAAACCAGCCGAGGAAGATATTGTTATCGCCCGAAGCGGTTAAAAGTTCGTCCTCGTTATCGAAGTTGAAAGTTGCAACCGTTCCGCTTGTAAAGCCGGTAAGGGGCGCGTCGCTTTCATAGGTTACAATGATATTTTTACCTATCCACTTGGGATAGTAAACTACGTTGCCGTCCAAAGTTACTTCCGTAACGGGTTCACCGTTAAACTCGGCGTTGTCATAGTAACCCTCAACGATATGAGTTGCATTCTTGACATAGAAATCCGCAAGGCTGATTGTACTGCCAGCGGCGAAGGTCTGAGATACGATATACTCGCCGTTTTCGCCGACAACAAATCCATCGCCCAAAAGCGCCTTATCGCTGACTATATCGATTCTATAGCCCACGGTAACTACCATATCCTCGGTTACGGTTTCGTTTCCGCTGCAAAGCCATGCGCGCGCGTCCTCTTCCATATTATCAAGTACCGGAAGCCGTGCGTTGAGCTGTTCGCCGTCGTAGTAGTAAACCACCTGCTCGTTTTCGCCGTCGATAAATGTTACCGCATGCATACGCTTCCAGCTTGCGTAGAATTTGCAGTCGCCCGCAACTTCCGCAACGTAGCAAAGCTCGCCGTTGTCGTTTACCGCCGAAATCAAATCGAGAAGTTCGTTATTGTCTGCGTTCGCCTTATATCCTTCAAGTCCGTAAACCACGCCGCCGTCAATTATGATAACGTCCTTGGGCAAATATACCTGCCTGTAAGCGTTGAGTATGTATTTGCGCCAAACTCCGTCCTCTTCTTCGCAGCTTTCGTCCACAACGTAAGGGCTGTCTATTATTACCGTGTAAGTCGTATCATAGAACGCGAGATACCAAAGCTTGCCGTCGTATTCAAAGTATTCGGGGTGCCATACCCTAGCCAGACCTTCTATCTCGTGCATTACGCTTTCGTCGGTTATATCGGGAGCCTGCGCCCTCGTATATATGCGCTTGGTTTCGGGATTGTATAAAACAATCTGTTCGTTGCCTATTGCGGTAAATGTCGAATTAGTATCGTCATCCGCACGCTGGAACCCGAGGTTGCCTACAGCGGGTTTGAAGTTCGTGCCGTATGCAAGATATCCTAAACCGGTGTCGCCCGTAAGCAAATTCCAATTGGTATGCTTTGAAATTGCTGCAAAGGTGTTTCCGCCCAGAACCTCGCTCCAACTATAACCGCCAAGTTCGGCAAGCTCGCCGTCCGCAAGGTCGCAGGTCGTGTCGCTGTAAAGCGCGTTGCCCTCTTCGTCCTTTACAATCTCTTCGTGGGGATTGCAGTAAGTCAGATTTCCGCTGAATTCAAGCGCGAGACTGCCCAAAAGCGACAGGGAAGATTTTTCTATATTCAATCCCGTGAGGGTGAACAAGCCGTTATCTTCTTTTACTGCGTGGAACGTAACGGGGATATCCGACATAGTCATTCCCACTGCGTCAGTGAGAATACTCTTACTTATCGCCACCGTCCAGCTTGCGCCCGCGTCGGTTTCGGTATACTTGTATTTTGCAAGCACGTAATCGAGTATCGCGCCGAAGTCCTTATTATCGAAGCTCACCTTACTCTCTGCCGAAGTATCGACTTTATCAAGCTGGTCTGACACAACCGAGCCGAAGTTGAACATAAAGTTAATCTGTTCCATTATGTTCGCAGTGAAGTAGCTAAGCGGCATTACGCGAGTTTCCAATACGGGAGTTTCGTACGTGCCCTCGTAAGTTTCGAGATTGAGGAAACCGCCCTTGTAATAATAGGTCTTCTGAACGCGCTTTACGTAAATCATATCGTTTTTGATAGTGAGATACACATCGCAAGCGCCCTGAATGGCTACTATACCAAGCTCCTGTACGCCGGGGTAGGAAAGATGTACGTCGGCGGAAACTTTGTTATCATCGCCGATTATTATTTTAGCCGTGTGTATGTTAATATCGATATTTACAAGGCTTGTAAGGGTTGCGTTTATCTTACCTGTGAGCAGGTATTCGTGGTTAAGCTCGTAAGGAATATCCTCGTCGCCCGTCTCGTGCGTTGCCGAGTTTACAGCCGTCTGCAAGAATGTGTCTATTCCTTCGAGATTGAGATATTTATCGAACGCCGAATTTTCGTCGGGACGCTTAATTTCTCCGTAAGAGAATTTGACGTCTATGCCCAAACCGTTTTTATAATCCGCACCGAAGTAAATATTTTCAAGCTTGATACCGGAAAGCTTATAAACTCCGTCCTCGCCCTTGTCTCTCGAAATGATAGCCTTAACATCATCAAGCCCTTCCGCTCCGTAAACTCTTTGAGAATTGAGCGTGAGCCTTAAAGTATCGTCGACGTAGGTGAAGCTTTCTATATACTTAGCGCTTAAATCTATCGCCGTCTTTCCCTCGTCGGATTTTTCCTCGGAAGAATTTGCAAACAGCTTTTCAATCAAGCCCTGCAAGTCCGTGCCCAAAATCTGAGGGATAAGGCTTTCACCTAGCGAGGCGAACTGGCTCTTAGTATGGGGAAGATATTTGGGAATAAGCGTTTCGTCTATGAACGAGGATAACTTGCCTACAAGAATGTCTGCAATTTCACCCGCCGCACCCAAGAGATATTCGTTATCTTTAAATGAAATATTATCGAGGTTTGCCGCCGCGCCGACCATAGTAACAAGCGTGAGTATTTCGTCCGCAGAAGCGTAAAGCTTCAAGGGGTTGCCGCCCTCGCCTATCTTGGAAACCGATAAGTAAACGTCGAACTTGCCGTCCTTATAGAAGCCGCCGAGCGTCTTGCCGTTATCGTCCGTAGCAATCGGGTTTGCATCGGCAAGCACGAAATCAAGTTCAAGACTGTCGTCCCAATCCTTTCTTGCGGTAAGAGAAACCTTGACGTGCAGATAAAATTCGTTGACTTTTTCAACAGTTTGCGAGCCGTCCTCGTTTTCTATAACAAGCTCGTAAATGCCGTTGCCCTTTTCATACTCTACAAGCGCGTTGAATACGTATTTTTCATTATTAACGTCCGCGTACTCCTCGCCCGCGTCGGTTAATGTTCCCTCGGCGGAAAGCGTAATGCGGTTGCCTAAAAGCTCGTCTGCAAGCTGCCAGATATTTGTAACAGCGTTTACGTAGCTCTCTTTATCACCGTCGGAAAGCTCGGGGATAATGCCGTCGGGCAAACCGACTTTAACTGAGGCGCATATTCCGAAAAGCATCGTGTCAGCGCTCACCTTTATACCTTCGCCGTTATTGGGAAGAATAAGTTTTACGTGTGCGGGGATAATGCAGTCGCCGACCGCCAAATCAGCACCGGAAGAAATTTCCCTCATTGTTACGGTAAGGTTGCCGAGCAAATCGTAAAGAAGCTTTGAATAGTCAAGGCTTACGCCGTCGGAAGAGTTGCTGAATAATTTGAAAATATCGACAAGTCCGTCAGGCATTTCGGTAAAGTTGATATACGCTTTCGTCGTGCCGACCTGCATATAAATTTCTTTATCGTCCGTTTCGAAGAATACTTTGACGTTGCCAAAATCTGCCCTTAACGCATTCAGCTTGCCGTTATTAAGGCCGATAAATACCGTGCCGTTTAAAGTAACTTCGTCAAGCGTAAGCTCAACGGAAAGGGTTACGCCCTCGTTGAGAATGTCCGTATACTCGTCATAGTTCGGCTCTGCTACTTTCTCGGTAGTTAAGCCAACCGTTGCTTTAACGGAGATATTTAATATCTCTGTTTGAATGTCTGCGGAAATACCACCAACAAGGTTTAATGTTAAGTTCGCGATTATATCGCTTACCGTTACACTTGTGCTTATCTTACCTTCCGCAAATTTGAGGTTGTCAAGCACGTCTTTAAGTATTGCATTTAAGTCAAGTCCGTCCAAAGACAAGCCGTTACTTGCGGGCAATGCCACTTTATACTTAACGTTGCCGTCAGTGACATAAAGCACGTTATCTTTGTAGTAAACCGCTATATCGCCGAAGTCTGCTCTTACTTCAGTGAATTTGCCGTCTGCTAAGCCTATGAATACTTTGCCGTTCAGTTTTAATTCGTCTACCGCTAAGTCAACAGTAAGAGTTACTCCCTCGTTGAGAATATCTACGTATTCGTCATAGTTGGGTTCTGCCACTTCATCAGTAGTCAAACCAACTGTTGCCTTAATGGGGATATTTAATATTTCTGTCTGGATATCTGCTGCAATACCATTCTTTATATTAAGCATTAAGTATGCAGTTATATCATTTACAGTTGCGCTCGTTGATATCTTGCCGTCCGCAAATTTAAGGTTGTTTATTACTTCCTTTAAAATTGCATTTAAATCAAAGCCGTCCAAAGATATGCCGTTACTTGCGGGCAACGCCACTTTATACTTAACGTTGCCGTCCGTGATATAAAGCACGTTCTCTTTATAGTATACTGCAATATCGCCAAAGTCTGCGCGAAGCTCGGTAAACTTGCCGTCCGCTAAACCTATAAATACTTTGCCGTTCAGCTTTAACTCATCTACCGCTAAGTCCACGGTAAGAGTTACGCCCTCGTTGAGAATGTCTACGTATTCGTCATAGTTCGGCTCTGCTACCTTTTCTGTAGTTAAGCCTACGTGTGCTTTAACGGGAATATTTAATATCTCGGTCTGGATATTTGCAGAAATACCACCAACAAGGTTTAATGTTAAGGTCGCGGTTATATCACTTACCGTTGCGCTCGTTAAAATCTTACCTTCCGCAAATTTTAGATTGCTTATTACTTCCTTTAAAACCGCATTTAAATCAAATCCGTCCAAAGATAAGCCGTTGCTTGCAGGCAATGCCACTTTATACTTAACGTTTCCATCCGTGATATAAAGCACGTTCTCTTTGTAGTAAACCGCTATATCTCCGAAGTCTGCACGAAGCTCCGTAAATTTGCCGTCGTTTAAACCTATAAATACTTTGTCGTTGAGCTTTAATTCATCTACCGCTAAATCTACGGTAAGAGTTACTCCCTCGTTGAGAATATCTACATACTCGTCATAGTTGGGCTCCGCTACTTTTTCGGTTGTTAAGCCAACAGTTGCCTTAACGGGAATATTTAATATTTCGGTCTGGATATCTGCAGAGATACCGCCTATAAGGTTTAATGTAAGATTTGCAACAATTTCACTTACCGTCGCACTTGTGCTTATCTTGCCGTCTGTAAATTTAAGATTTTTTATTACTTCAGTTAAAATTGCATTTAAGTCTAAGCCGTCTAATGACAAGCCGTTGCTTGCAGGCAATGCCACTTTATACTTAACGTTTCCGTCCGTTACGTACAAAGTATTGTTTACATAATAGACTTTGATTTCGCCGAAGTCCGCTCTTACCTCCGTGAACTTTCCGTCTTTTAAGCCTATGTATACTTTGCCGTTAAGCTTTAATTCGTCTACCGCTAAATCTACGGTAAGAGTTACACCCTCGTTGAGAATATCTATGTACTCGTCATAATTAGGCTCTGCTACTGTTTCGGTTGTTAAGCCAACAGTTGCCTTAACAGGAATATTTAATATTTCAGTCTGTATATCTGCGGATATGCCGCTTACAAGGTTTAACGTTAAGTTTGCAGTTATATCACTTACCGTCGCGCTTGTGCTTATCTTGCCGTTCGCGAATTTGAGATTATTTATTACTTCCTTTAAAATTGCGTTTAAATCAAATCCGTCCAAAGACAAGCCGTTGCTTGCAGGTAACGCCACTTTATACTTAACATTTCCGTCCGTTATGTAAAGCACGTTGTCTTTATAGTAAACTTTGATTTCGCTGAAGTCTGCTCTTACTTCCGTGAACTTGCCGTTATTTAAACCTATGTAAACCTTACCGTTGAGCTTTAATTCGTCTATCGCTAAGTCTACGCTAAGAATTACTCCCTCGTTAAGAATATCTGCATATTCGCCATAGTTGGGCTCTGCTACTGTTTCGGTAGTTAAACCAACCGTTGCTTTAACGGGGATATTTAATATTTCGGTCTGGATATCTGCTGATATGCCGCCCACAAGGTTCAATACCAAGTTCGCGGTTATTTCACTTACCGTTGCACCCGTGCTAATCTTGCCGTCCGCAAATTTGAGGTTGTCAAGCACGTCTTTGAGTATTGCGTTTAAATCTAAGCCGTCCAAAGACACACCGTTACTTGCAGGCAATGCTACTTTGTACTTAATATTGCCGTCCGTAATATAAAGCATGTTATCTTTGTAGTAAACCGCTATATCGCCAAAGTCTGCTCTTACTTCCGTTAATGCTCCATTATTTAAACCTATAAATACTTTGCCGTTCAGCTTTAACTCGTCTACTGCTACGCTTACCTCAAGCGTTATCCCCTCGTTGAGAATGTCTACGTATTCGTCATAATTAGGCTCAGCTACTTTATCCGTAGTTAAGCCGACATGTGCTTTAACTGGAATATTTGATATTTCAGTCTGTATATCTGCGGAGATGCCGCCAACAAGGCTCAATACCAAGTTTGCAGTTATTTCGCTTACCGTTGCGCTTGTTGATATCTTACCGTCCGCAAATTTGAGGTTGTTTATTACTTCTTTAAGTATTGCATTTAAATCAAGTCCGTCCAAAGATATGCCGTTGCTTGCGGGAAGTGCCACCTTGTACTTAACATTGCCGTCCGTGATATAAAGCACGTTATCTTTGTAGTAAACTGCTATATCGCCGAAGTCTGCTCTTACTTCCGTAAACATGCCGTTTGCTAAGCCTATGAATACTTTGCCGTTGAGTTTTAATTCATCTACCGCTAAGTCAACGCTAAGCGTTACTCCCTCATTGAGAATATCTACATACTCGTCATAGTTCGGCTCTGCTACTGTTTCTGTAGTTAAGCCAACCGTTGCCTTAACGGGAATATTTAATATTTCAGTCTGAATATCTGCAGATATACCACCTACAAGGTTTAATACTAAGTTCGCAGATATTTCACTTACCGTTGCGCTTGTGCTTATCTTGCCGTCTGCAAATTTAAGGTTGTCAAGTATATCTTTAAGTATCGCCTTTAAATCTAAGCCGTCCAACGACAAGCCGTTGCTTGCAGGCAGCGCTACTTTATACTTAACATTGCCGTCCGTTATGTAAAGTATGTTGTCTTTATAGTAAACTTTGATTTCGCCAAAGTCTGCACGAAGTTCAGTAAACTTACCGTTTGATAATCCTATGAATACTTTTCCGTTAAGCTTTAACTCGTCTACCGCTATGTCAACGGTGAGCGTTATCCCTTCGCTGAGAATATCTACGTACTCGTCATAGTTGGGCTCTGCTACTGTTTCGGGTGATAAGCCAACAGTTGCTTTAACGGGAATGTTTAATATTTCTGTCTGAATATCTGCGGAAATGCCGCCGATTAAATTCAACGCTACGTTCGCTGTTATTTCACTTACCGTTGCGCTCGTGCTTATCTTACCTTCTGCAAATTTAAGGTTATCAAGTACGTCTTTGAGTATTGCGTTTAAATCAAAGCCGTCCAAAGACAACCCGTTGCTTGCAGGCACAGCTACTTTGTACTTAACGTTACCGTCCGTGATATAAAGCACGTTTTCTTTATAGTAAACCGCAACATCACCAAAGTCTGCTCTTACTTCAGTGAATTTACCGTCTGCCAAGCCTATGAATACTTTACCATTGAGCTTTAATTCGTCTACCGCTAAATCTACGGTAAGCGTTACTCCCTCGTTGAGAATGTCTACATATTCAGCTGTATCGGGCAAAACAACTTGTCTGTTTGAAAGCCCGACGTTTACGCTTAAATCATGACCGTAAATACCGGCAGACGCGGAAACTTCAATTCCGCCGACGATTTTAACACCGAGCGCCGCCGAAACAGTCTGACCGAGAAGTTCAACTGCCGCCGACGTGGAAATTACCCCGTCGCCCGCCGCAAGGTTTTCAATTACCTGTCCCAAAAGGGATTTTGTGTCTAATGAATTTAACAAGCCGCTTAAATCAACGCCATCGGTTTGAGGCAAAGTAACTTTATACTTAACGGCTCCGTCAGTAATATAAAGAACGCCGCCATTATAATACACGCCCAAATCGCCGAGCTGCGCAAGCAAGCCCGCGAACTTGCCGCCGTTCATCTTAACGTGCACAAGTCCGTCAAGGCTCAACCCGTCGATTTTCAATCCCAAATCAACCGTCAAGCCCTCGTTCAGAATATCGGTATACTTGTCGAGGTCGTTAGGGATTTGAGGAATATCCTTTTCCGTTCCGAATTTCAACCCCGCGTTTATCACCTTGTTGCCGACAGGAATTTTAGCCGAGCAGTAACCGAGCTTTATCGCCTTATCTTCCTGAACGAAATCGAATTTAAGCGAGAGCTTAAGTCCGAAAATTTCAAGCGTGCTTTCAAGGGTTGCGGTGTTTTCGCCCACCGTAAAGGTCCCGCCCATAAGCTGTTCGGAAATGAGGTCGAAGTCTATTCCTGCGCCTTCCTCTTCACTTTCGGACGGTTTAATAAGTCCGTCTAAATTCAGCTTATATTTTGCCGAGCCGTCCGCCACGTAAAGAGTTTTGCTCTTATCAAACAGCACGAAAATATCGCCGAGCTTAACCCTCACGTCAGTGAGGCTGCCGTTTTCAAGACCTACGAAAACGTTACCCGATAAATCGAGGTTATCGATATTTAAATCAAGCTTGAATATTCCGCCCTCGGAAAGAACCGAACCGAACGCCGCGCCGAGGTATTCCGTGGGGGACGGCGCAGCATCTATAATTTCGGGTGGCGCATAGCTCTCCTCCTGCGCCTTGAAGTAATCTTCGTAGAAGGTATTTACCGCGTTCTCCTCGTTATAGTCGAAAGTAACCTTCGTATTCGACGTACAGGGCACGACGCCCATTGCGGTGTATTCGTCATTAATTTCAAACGAGGCAAGTCTCCAGTTTTTATCAAAGACATAGGTTACACTCGTTTTGCTGATACTCGGTTCGGTCGACAAATCGCCCGTAACCATCATTTGCTTTGTGTAATAATAGTCTGCCGCACGCTCGGGCTCGCTGTTGCCCATACCGACGTTGAGTTCAAGCGTCATTGAGAAAGTACCGTCGCCGTTATCGGTAACGGAATAGTCCTCTGCGTTGGCAATAGTCTTTTCGTTAAGTATGTAAACGGAAAACTCCGAAGGCGGAAATCCGCGAAGCTTAATAAAATCTTCTATCGAGCAACCCTCGGCATTGCCCGCCGACCACTCGGTATTCATACCGTCGAAATTCTTGTTTGCGGAAGGGCGCCATAAAACTACGTTTTTATCCTCGTTTACGCAAAACTGAGTTGCCTTGCTGGAAAAGCCCTGCGCCACGTCGGCGGAAATTAAAATTCCGTTATAGTATTTTTTATACGTTGCAACCGACTGCTCGAATCCCATCGCGTTTACGGTAGAACCCATTTCCGACGACCAGTACGGCTGATTTTTCAAAGCGTAATTTAAATACCCTACGTTTTCAACTAGGGTATGGTCAAGGGGTGAAGAGCCGTCTGCGGGGAGCTCGAAACAAACCGTTTCGAAGCCCGTTATTTTTTCAACGTCCTCTCTAAGGAACATACCTGCGCCGAATACCGACACAGCCGCCACGAATATAAACGAAAGCGCCACCGCAGCCTTGCGCATACGGCGGACGTGCTTTAATGCAAGGGGCTTGCGGCGGTAAACGCGCTCCTCGCCCTGCAAATTCTTTTTCTTGTCGTGCAGACCTGCGCGGCGGTTGGTATTTTTCTCTTTCTTATTGAGTTTAAATCCCGCCGTTTTGACGACTTTCAGGTCTTTGTGCAGCCCATTCCGGGGCTTATCCTTTAATTTCATTATTTATCCCGAAAGGCAAAATGCGCCTTATACTTTAATATATATGAAAACAGTTTATTACTTTTATGACAAGTTGTCAACTTTGTAATATAAAAATATGATAAGTTTTTAAGTTTTTATATGACAATTTTGTAAAATTAAGGGTTTTTGATAAAAAAACCCCATAAATTGCATAATATTTGTAATAGTTTTATATGACAACACGCAAATACAGTCATAGCAAAAAAAACGCTTTTGAACCGTCCAAAACAGAGTTTTAACCCGCCGCTCTTGCCCTTGACTTTTTGCGGATTTTGCTATATAATGGAAAAACGTTATTTTAAAGTCGGCGAATTGATGAAAGAGTTTTTTAAAAAAATTTCATTTAAAGAAGCGTTAAACGCGGTAAAACGGCTGCTTGGCTGGAGATTTTTCCCCTTTATAACAGCCGCAATTTTGCTTGCGTGCTACTACTTATCCTGGGACTTGGTAGCCGTCTATTACGCGTGTCTTACGGCTGTTTTAATGCTCCTGCTTTTAGACGACGTAACGCCGATTGTTCCGCACTTTCTGTTTATGAACGTGCTCGTTTCCGAAAAAAATTCACCGCTGAAATTAGGACTTTTATCAGGTTCCGACTTCTATACGAGGACGGAAAATCTTGCGCAAATCGCAGTTTTGATATGCCTTATAATTATAGCCGCGTGCGTGAGAATTGCGCTTTTGGCAAAGGGCAAAAAAATAACGCCGTCGCTTATATTTGTATCCCTCGTGTTGCTTGCCGCCGCATTTATTTTAAACGGCGTGGGCAGTAACGGATACGAGGTCAATAACCTCTTATACGGCGCGGTGCTTGCGTTTATAATGCTTGGTATTTACTCCGTAATCGTCCTCAACGTAAAATTGACGGAGAAAAATTTTATAAATATCGCGTACGGATTTCTGGCTTTTTCCGCTCTTTTGACAATCGAGCTCGCCGTAAAATACGCAACAAATTTCGACAAAATTCTCTATGACGGTTATATCCATAAAGGCGGAGTTGTTTTGGGCTGGGGCGTCTGGAACAACATAGGCACGTTTTTTGCAATATGCATTCCGCCCATATGTCTTTTGGCGGCTAAATCAAAGTACGGATACCTTTTCTACCTCTACGCTGCGCTTTTGACCGTATGCGCGTTTTTGACGGGTAGCCGTCAGGCAATGCTCGGCTCCTTGTTCGCCTTTACCGCCTCCTCGATAGCGCTAACTGTGAAGAGCCGTACACGATTAGTAAACGCGATAATTTTCGGCGTGCTTGCCGCGGCGGCAATAATAACGGTAGCCGTTTTGTGGGATAAGGTTTCCGAAACTATCCAAAGACTTTTGCAAGGTATTTTTAATGATGAAGGCGAATATTTAGGCAACGGAAGAACAAGACTTTTCAAGCTTGCACTAAAATACTTCAACGCAAGCCCCCTGTTCGGCAGCGGATTTTTTGCGGGGTTCGAATCGTTCGAGCTTGTGGGAATTACGGACAAGTTTCTCCCCACCTTCGCCCACAACACGATAGGTGAAATTTTGGGAACGTGCGGACTAATTGGTATAATCACGTATCTTTTCCATCGCGCCTCTACTGTGGTCGGCTTTTTCAGAAAGCCCACGCAAAACAAATTTTACATTGCTTTAAGCTTATTGACTCTGCTCATAATCTGCCTTTTCGACAACTATATTTTCTATCTTCTGCCCACGCTCGTATACGCGGCGATGCTGCCATTTGCGTGCGGAAAAGAGGAAGCATAAAACATAATAAAAGCCGACTTAAAGTCGGCTTTTTTTTATTATCTCTGATTTTGATTTGTAGATACTGTCAGGCGGCACGAAGCCGCGCACGCACGACAGCGGATATACGGTTGAATTTTTACCTATCACCGCACCCGGATTGAGCACGCTGTTGCACCCTATCTCAACGAAATCTCCTACTATCGCGCCAAGCTTTTTAAGCCCTGTAGTAAGCGTTTCCCCCTCAACAAAAACGGTAACCAAGCTTTTATCCGACTTGACGTTGGACGTAATAGCGCCGGCGCCCAAATGCGTGCGGTAGCCTAAAATGCTGTCGCCGACGTAATTGAAATGCGGAACCTGTACCCCGTCGAACAGGATTGAATTTTTAATTTCGCAGGAATTACCCACGACGCAGTTTTCGCCTACAACCGCGTTGCCGCGGATAAATGCACAATGCCTCACTTGGGTATATGCGCCTATGATAACGTTTTTGCCGAACACCGCGGACGGGGCGATTTGCGCCGTTTTATGCACGAAAACCGAGGGATAAATTTCAATAAAATCTTCATCAAGCTCCGCCGCCGTCGAAGTTATAAATTCGCCTATCTTTTCAAAAATATCGGCAAAGCTTCGTGCGGACGATATCAGCTTATTTGCGCGGGTGTGCGATAAATCGAGAAAATTTGTCAAAAACTCCACGCATAAAATTTATTCCGTCCGAATAAAAATTATTCCTCTTTATCCTTTTCCTCGTCCTTTTTCCGTTTGCGTATTCCGAGGTATGTGCGCACCGCCATAACGATACATACAGCCCCGACGACGATAAAGACCACAGCGTGGGTGCTTGCGTCGGATAACGCATAATAAATGCCAAGACCTATACACGCAAGCCCGACTATGATTTGTATTATTACTGCCGTCAAACTTAAATTTTTCATATAAACCATTATACCACCGCCTGCAAAATTTGCAAATAAATATGTTGACAGTGTTAAACGTTTTGAATTAAAATTATAAATATGATTGAAGAAAACGTTAAAAATCTGCTTGGAAGTATTCCGAATACCAACCCTTACGGTGAAAAAGTTACGCTGGTTGCGGCGGTTAAATTACAGAGAGCGGAAGATATAAACCGCGCCGTTGCCGTCGGCATAACGGATATTGGCGACAACCACGTGCAGGAATTTAAGGACAAATTCGTAGATATCGTGGGAGCGCCCAAGCGCCATTTTATCGGGCATTTGCAAACGAACAAGATAAAATATCTTTTGGGCAAAGTGGATTTGTACCACTCGGTAGACAGAATGAATTTAGCCGAAGAGCTTTCCAAAAGAAGCGCCGCGGCGGGGGTTACATCCAATATACTTATACAAATAAACATAGGCAACGAAGAAACTAAGGGCGGCTTTTCACCCGAGCTTGCCGAGAATGCGTACGGTACGATTAGCAAGCTTCCAAACCTGAACGTACGCGGACTTATGGCAATGCTTCCCGACACCGACGATACCGACTTATTAAAAAAGCTTGCCGCCCGAATGCGGACTATATACGATAAGCTGCGTGCGAGGAATAACAATATTAAGTATCTTTCAATGGGTATGAGCGGCGACTATGAACTGTGTATAGAACAGGGAAGTAATATGATTCGCCTCGGCACGGCAATATTCGGGGCGAGAAAGTATAATAATTGACAATCTTAGGCGCGTATGATAAAATTAATTTGATTTTTTGTTAAAGGATATTATATGAAAAATTACGAAACCGAACACGGTACAGACGAAATACGCTTACAGGTTATAGAAGGGCTTTCAGTCAACTACGACACGATACTCTACGCCGATTTGTAAACGGACACCGTATTTCCTTACCGTCTGAGTTCCCGCACGCAAAAGCATTTTAAAGGTAAGCTTTGCGAAAGAGCTTACGGGGAATTTATAAGCGAATTCACCAAAACGTGGCTTCACCCCGACGATAGTGCTAATTTTACGGAAAAGACGACTATTGAATATATCAAGTCCGCGCTTGAAGGCTCGCCTACCTTTAATATGAAATTCCGTTGCGTGGATAACGATACGGTTTTGTACCTGCAAATGCGCATAGTAAACGTCGGAGAAACCGAACACCCGTCGAGAATAGTTCTCGGTATAATGCGCATAGATGAAGAAATTTTAAACGAACTCAAGCAAAAACAGCTTTTCGAAAACGCGCTTCAAGGGGCTAGGATTGCGGACGTTGCAAAAAACACGTTCCTTTCGAATATGTCGCACGATATGCGCACGCCATTAAACGCAATTACGGG
>JAIDRY010000143.1 GCA_029061465.1 Clostridia bacterium | reverse complement strand
AAAACGCCGCAGGGACGGCGTTCGCCGCTAAACCGCTTGGCGATTCGCCGTTCCCCTTGCGGCGGCTTATTTTTTAATCTTATGCTTTTTTAGCATAGGGTTATTTTTTTTATTTTGTAAGGCTTTTGCTCTTGACCGCATACGCCGTTTTATGCCCGAAAATGTTGGGTAATTGCTCGGTAATGTGGAGTTTTGACTCTGCAAATGTGGGTTTTCTGCACACAAAAATAGGTGAACTTTTGTGAATTTTTGTACTTAAAGATATGTAAGGAAAATTTTTTACGGTTATCTTTCGCAAAAAGGTTGTAATTTGAAATTTTTTGTCCTGAAAGATATGAAAAGTTTTTTAATGTGGCAGTTACCTTGCCACATTGAGTGTTATAAACATACCACGCAAGCAACCAAAGCAATGCGTGATTATGACGGAGTAAAGTCGTGTTTTTGCGTAGTTAATGCGTGGTATTTGCGGTGCTATGGCGGTGGTATCCGTGATTTTAAAAGTTTACAATGATAACCGCAAACGAAAATAAGGAGGTAAAAAAAGTGCTGAAAGCAGAAATAAAAGTTAATAGCATTGGCAAGCCAGATTTAACAGCATTGCCCGAAACTGCACGGCGTATTTTCTTTGAAACGCTTTTGGCACATATCAAAGAATTATGCGCAGAAGAAGACAAAAAATCATCAAAGCAGGACTAACAAAACAAGGAGAAATTTATGCCATACAGAGAAGCCAAAGTATATTTTGACGGAAGTCATTACATAGCAATACCGCCCGAAAACTTTCCGAGCAGTACACGTAAAAGAAAAAAGCCAAAACCACCAAAACCAAAGCAGAACGAAAACACACCGCCTACACACAAAGACAAATTTGAAACGGCTTACAAAGAAAGTCAACAGTTACCCAAACGAGAACGCAAAAGGTATATCAAAGAAAAGCTGAAAGACGAATTTAAAAACGCCGAGCAATTAAAAGAATTTGTCGCACAGAATATCGAACGTAAGAAAATCAACGCTTATAAACGCAATACCCGATTATGGCGAAAGATTTACACGCAGGGCGAATGGCATTATTTTGTTACGTTCACTTATGACGATAAAAAGCTAACTGAAAAGCAATTCAAAACAAAGTTGCGGAACGCACTCAAACACGCCGTAAACCGTAACGGTTGGAAATATATCGGTGTATGGGAACGCAGTCCAGAGAAACAACGTCTACACTTTCACGGCATTTTTTACATACCGCAAATGATAGGCAAAATTACGGAAGTAAAAGATTACAGCACGAAAAGCCACCGCATGCAGACTACATATCAAAATGACCACTTTTTAAAAGAGTTTGGGCGCAACGATTTTGAGAAAATAGAAATTCCAAAGAACATAACGCAGTCCGTTAGATACCTACTCAAATACATAGAGAAGTCAGGCGAAAAACTTGTTTACGGCGGTAAATTACCAACCTATTTCAAGAGTGATATTTTGGACGAAGATATAGCTTGCGGTTATGGCGTGGACGATAAAAAGTTGCTACTGTTCGATAGTTTTCGTTGTATAGACGAGGGCGAAATTTTGGGAAATGTCAGTCCCGAAATTATTAAGAAAATGCCCAAGTGCAACTGATTTTGTCTATCGACCGGCGGAGCGTAAACGAAAACGCACTTTCCGTCAAGGGTAAAATGCATTGCCGTTCGGCAACCCTTGACCGGCAAGCGAACAAAAAGAAATTAAGCAAGCTGCCATTGCGTTTCCGTTTGTTCGCCCCTTGTCGAAAGACAAAATAAAAAATCTATTTCAAAGGAGTTTAAAAAACTATGAAAACAGCGGTTATCTATGCAAGATACTCTTGCGATAAGCAAACAGAACAGTCTATCGAGGGACAGTTGAGAGTTTGTCAGGAATACGCCCAAAGGAACGATATTCTCATACTTAACACCTATATAGACCAAGCAATGTCAGGCACGAATGACAATCGTCCCGACTTTCAGAAAATGATTAAGGACAGCGCACGCAAAGAATGGGATTATGTATTAGTCTATAAGTTAGACCGTTTCAGCCGTAATAAGTTTGAAGCCACTATACATAAAAAGACATTGCGTGATAACGGCGTTAAAGTGTTATCCGCTATGGAAAATATACCTGACACGCCCGAAGGAATTATTCTTGAAAGTTTACTTGAAGGAATGAACCAATACTATTCCGCAGAGCTTTCCCAAAAGGTTAAGCGTGGTATGAGAGAAACACGGTTAAAAGGTTACTTTCAAGGCGGTAATGTGCTTTACGGTTACAAGGTTGACGGACGGAAGTTAGTCAAAGACGAAATACATTCTGAAGTTGTAAAGCGCATATTCGAAGAATTTTCAAAAGGCATTTGCGTAAGAGAAATAATTGAAAGGCTTACGGCACAAGGCATTTACAAGAACGGCAAAAAGTTTCCTATGAATACCGTCTATAATATCCTGCGTTGCGAACGATACACGGGCGTTTATACCAAAGGCGAAGAAGTCATTGACAATATGTACCCTGCAATTATATCAAGAGATTTATTCGATAAAGTGCAAGCCGTTTTGAAAACTTATCAGCACGGCAAGAACAGTATTGAAGTTACATATCTATTACGCAACAAATTGAGATGCGGATATTGCGGACAGACCATTATAGGCGAGTGCGGAACAGCAAAAAGCGGACAAAGAAAATACTATTACAAATGTCGTGGGCGCAAAATGAAATTGAATGACTGTCGTAAGTCAGCAATAGCGAAAGATGACCTTGAACACTTGATAATAGATACCGTTATTACAGAGCTTAAAGACCCGAAAGCACTTGATAACGCAGTCAAATATTTATTTGAATTGCAGAACAGTTGCGACAAAGAAAACAAATTATTAAACGCCTACCTTAAAGAGCAAAAGGACAATGAAAAGTCCATAAACAATATTGTTGCCAATATGGAACGTGGAATTATAGCAAAAGCAACAAGTAAGCGTTTAGCTGAACTTGAAGCACGGCAGGAAGAGCTTGAACAGCTTATACTTATAGAGCAAAGCAAGCAAACCATTAAGATTACCGAAGCAAGAATACGAACATTTTATGAGCAAGCATTGAAGTATGAACCGCAAATGCTTATAAACTACATAGTAAAAGAAATCGTAATGTATGACGATAGAATAGACATCATCTATAATCACCCTTTAACATTTAGCCCTGACTA
>JAIDRY010000142.1 GCA_029061465.1 Clostridia bacterium | reverse complement strand
TCTTCAAATAGCGGTTCGCGGGCGGGATATAATATAGTGAACACTGTTTTAGCCGCAACAAACAAGACGGCTTTCACGGTTAATTCCGCAAACGAGCCTTTCGACCTTGCAAGCGCAAAGGATATAGCGTCAAGCTTAACTTCAATGCTCGTGCCAATGCTTATGTTCGCGCTTTTGGCCTCCGCATGTATCGCCGTTGCTCCCGAATCCATTGCAGGTGAAAAGGAGAGGGGAACTATGGCGACCATGCTGATAACCCCTGTAAAGCGCGTTGAGCTTGCGCTGGGTAAAATCATAAGCCTAAGCTGTTTTGCACTTCTCAGCGGCATTTCAAGCTTTTTGGGGGTAATACTGTCGTTGCCCAAGCTTACGTCGGGATTAATGAACGCAGACACGGCAGCGCTTTACACCGCAGGCGATTACTTTATGACCTTCGGCATAATAATTTCGGTAGTGCTAATCATAATTTCTGCGTTTTCCGTTCTGTCCGCATATGCAAAAAGCGTTAAAGAGGCGGGCACGCTCATAACGCCGTTGATGATGGTTATAATACTTCTGGGTATGGTATCTATGTTCTTCCAGTCAGCCCCGCCCGTAGCAATGTATTTAATACCGCTTCTCGGCAGCGGACTTGCAATGTCGGCGGTAATGTCGTTTTCGGCGCCCGTTCTCGGAGTAGTGCTGTCCATAATTTCCAATTTGGTAGTTGCGGCGGGCTTAACAGTGTTGCTTGCCTTTATGTTCAAAAGCGAAAGAATTATGTTCAAAAAATAATATACTTTTTAAGAATAAGGAAAAATCCAGACGTCATTAGGTGTCTGGATTTTTGTAAGTAAAATAAAACTGTGCAGTCTTTTTTGCCGGAACAAGCCGAAGCGTAAACCT
Source organism: Clostridia bacterium (assembly GCA_029061465.1). Lineage (GTDB taxonomy): Bacteria > Bacillota > Clostridia > Christensenellales > Borkfalkiaceae > Coproplasma. Next base: position 5,291 of record JAIDRY010000142.1, on the reverse strand, counting down.
TACAGGTAGCTACTCCAAAGCTACCTTATGGCACACCGAGCGGTCTGTTTAGTGCTGCTACATCCCTGTCCTGACACGGTTCGCAGTGAACGGTTGCATAAGACCTTGGTATCAACACCCCTTATAAAGCGCAGCCTTCCACTTGGTCCGTCGGGAAAGACAATTCGGTCCTGCTATTGCGGATTGCAGGTTCAGGGCACCGCAAACTCCCCACTTAGCACAGCCCAATCATTATAACGGATTATTTGTATTTTTGCAACTGTTTTCACGGCATTTATAACTTGACAATTTATTGTCCATACTCTAAAATAATTATAAATCTAAGAAAGGTGGCAAAATATGTCGGATTGTACCCATGACTGCTCTTCGTGCGGAGAAAACTGCTCCTCGCGCGATAAAAAGAGCCTTTTGAAAAAGCCTCACGCAATGAGTACGGTTAAAAAAGTAATAGCGGTGGTAAGCGGTAAGGGCGGCGTAGGCAAGTCTATGACCTGTGCGCTTTTAGCGGCTGCCGCGCAAAACAGCGGTAAGGTTACTGCGGTAATGGATGCAGATATAACAGGTCCGTCAATCCCCCGTATGTTCGGCGCGACCGAACGCGCAAGCGGAACCGACGGCGGAATTTTGCCCGTTGTTACCGAAAGCGGCGTGCAGATTATGTCAATGAACGTTTTACTTGAAAACGAGGCGGAGCCGGTAGTTTGGCGCGGCTCGCTTATTTCCGGAACGGTGCTTCAATTCTGGACGGACGTTATATGGACAGGCGTAGACATTATGTTTATTGATATGCCCCCCGGCACGGGCGACGTGCCTTTGACGGTATTTCAAAGCATTCCTATCGACGGTGTAATAGTCGTTACGACCCCGCAGGATTTGGTGGGAATGATTGTTCAGAAAGCTATTAATATGGCTAATATGATGAACGTGCCTGTCCTCGGCATAGTTGAAAATATGAGCTATATCAAGTGCCCCGACTGCGGCAGGAAAATTTCCGTATTCGGTGAAAGCGGAGTGGACGCTCTCGCAATGGAGTACGGCATACCCGCCGTTGCAAAACTTCCGCTCGATAAAAACCTCACCGTCGCCGCCGACAGCGGAAATATAGAAAGCGTTGAATTAAACTATTTATCCGAGTTCTATAATAAGATAGCAAAAAAAGTTAAAATTTAATAAAATTAGTATGAAAAAAATCATTTTACCTTTACTTTTTAGCATAGCTTTAATAATTACGTGCGTTTGTGCAGGCTGTTCGGATGAAATTCCGGAAAAACCAGACGATGCCGCACTCGAATTTTGGCTTACACAGGACATGTCAGAGATTGATTTAAAAGGATATTATTTTATACCAGGCACGTTTGGCGGCAGTGAGTTTTACGGCAAGGATTACCGTCCTACTGAAACAGTCGGCGAGGACGGCGAAATTCATAAGGTTAATCCGCAACACTATGTTATTTATACAATCACTGCATATCCCGATTATGCCGACGGCGGTAAATATATTACCACCATAGAAATTACAGACCCCGAAATAACAGTTTACGGAATAACCTGCAATTCCTCGTTAAAAGAGTTTGACGAGACTATGCAAAACCTCGGCTACACAGTTTCGGAAGAAACCGCGACTTTACACTCGGCAAAGGCGGGCAAAGTTAGTTTCAGGTTCGTATCTTACGAGAATAAAGGCAAGCTTTTAATTATCGTTAACGTAACTAATAAGTATGGCATAATATATTAAAATTAAATGTTAAAATAAAAGCGCACAGGCTTCAAAAAGAAGTTGTGCGCTTTTTGAGTTATTTCTTTTCGGGTAAAAATTTCCAGTACCGCACAGGCATATAGCCTTTCATTTGTTTTTCGTGCGGGCGTTCTTTTATGTTTACCGAGTTATAATATTTTTTCCAAAGCGTTTCAAACGACTTTTCATATTCCGAAAGATAAACTTCTGCCTCGCCCGCATACGTTACAATCCAGTCGTGCCCGTCGTACATACCCGCAATCTTTCTTTTTAAATCGTGAATAACAAACCTTTCAGCTTTAAACCTTTCCGCAAAATGCGGCATAAGTAAATCCGTAATGTCGTTGTTCGGAGTGTAGGGGGCATAAAATACTCCGCTTGCGCTTTCCATAAACCGCAAAAAGCCTTTAAGTTTGTGAGTTTCGCCGGTTATCTTGTGAAGTAAATCGTTAAACTCTATAACCTGCGGCATATTCAGCGCTTTTTTGATAGGTGCTTTATTTTGCAAAAGTCGTTTTATATATTCGAAGGCCGTCTGCTCTTTAAGCGACGAGTAACTTCTTAACACCGTTTCTATATCGTAAACAGCTTCCCTGTCGCACTTTTTAATGCCGCTTTTCACGCGCTCACATTTTTCAAAGTCGGTTTCAACGTTTATAACTTCACAGCCAAGCGATAGTTGCACGTCTTTATCTGAAGTAATCAAGCACCCACTTTCATTGTATGCATCGAAAACTGCGGTAAAAAAGCTGTCGGGAGTACCGTCACATATAAAAATTTTCATATTTCACCCGTGAGGGCGGAGACTGCTACGGAGTTTTCCGAAAACATACTCATCTGTTCGCTGACTTCGCTTCTGCCCGCAAGGAGTAGTGCGGCTCTCACCGTTTCGCCGTTTTCCGAGCCGTAAAATTTCCCTTTGCACGTAATAAAGTGCTTTGCCCTCTTTAATACTATGCGCATTTTTGCAAGATTATCAAAGTCTAATTTTCCGAACCTTCTTGCTTCCATAATTTTATACGCGCTTTTTGCCCCGATGCCCGGCACGCGCAACAGCGCGGCAAGGGGAGCGGTGTTTATCTCCACTGGGAAGAGGTGCATATTCCTAAGTGCCCAGGCGCACTTCGGGTCGTATTCGGGTGAAAGGTTTTCGTCCTCGCCCACAATTTCGTCAACGTCAAAGCCGTAGTAGCGTATCAGCCAGTCTGCCTGATAAAGCCTGTGTTCACGCAGTAGCCCCGCACCCACGGCAGGCAGTTTATTACTCTGTACTACGGGAATATATGAGGAGTAGTAAACCCTTTTAAGGTTCATATTTCTGTACAGCGATTCGGTCAGCTTTAAAATCTGCCCGTCGCTTTCTGGTGACGCGCCTATAATCATCTGCGTGGTCTGTCCCGCAGGCAAAACCTTGTTATATTTAACCTTGTTTTCCCTGTCGTAAATCATTGCGTCGCGCAGGCTCTTCATAGGAAGTAAAAGACTTTGCTTTGTCTTTTGCGGTGCAAGCAGCTTCAACGATTTTTCACTCGGCAATTCTATATTATAGCTCATTCTGTCAACAAGCCGCGCCGCCTTAAACACAAGCGCCTCGTCCGCGTGCGGTATGCCCTTTAAATGGATATAGCCGTTGAAGTGATAAACCTTCCTCAGCTTGGTCACCGTTTCGCACAAAAGCTCCATAGTCCTGTCGGGCGTGCCGAACACGGCGGAGGATAGGAACAGCCCCTCGATATAATTGCGCTTATAAAAATTAATAACGAGCTCGCATATCTCGTCAGGGCTCATGCTTGCCCTGCGCACGTCCGCGCTCCGCCTGTTGGGGCAGTATTCGCAGTCGTATATGCACTCGTTACTCATAAGTATTTTAAGTAATGAAATACACCTGCCGTCGGGGGTGAAGGAGTGGCATATACCCCCGACGGAAGCGTTCCCAAGCCCGCGGTTTCCGTTTACCCGATTGGAACCGGAGGACGAGCAGGATACGTCGTATTTAGCGCTTTCTGTTAAAATTTCAAGTCTTTCAGCGTCCAACATAGCGTATTCCCGTGAAATTTGCCCGCGTAAAACCCGAATTTACGCAAAGCAAACAAATGTTTGTATTAGTATAATATCACCCTTTCGAGCGTTTGTCAACGGTTTTTCGGGGTTTGACTAAAAAATTTTTTTATGATAAAATTTTAGTATGATAAAACTTGAAGAGAAACAAAACGGATATAACGTGCTTTCTGATTTGGTAAAGGTAGGCGTCATAGAATACAAGGACTTCTGGGACGGTATGCCGTATATAAGCCTTATAAAAATCGACGACGGTTACAGGCGTAAGGGCATTGGTGCAAAGGCAATGCAACTTTTTGAAGAGGAGATGAGAGGAAAGGGTGAAAAGGCAATTCTCGTTTCTACGCAAGTCGACGAGCAGGCGCAGAATTTTTACAGAAAAATCGGTTATACCGAGTGCGGCTGTCTTATTCTGGAAAACACGCCGTTCAAGCAGCCTATGGAAATGTTTTTTATAAAAACCCTTTAATTTTCACTAATATTTCATAAGTTGATTGATTGTATTTTACATGCGCAGTTTACAATCATAATAGGAGGAAGTTATGAAAGTACTTATTGTTGACGATGAAGAGATGATAAGGGGCGTTTTAAAGGAATACGTCGAGTTCGAGGGCGGTACTGCGTTCGAGGCTTCCGACGGTATGCAGGCGGTAAAGCTTTGCCGCGACAACGACTTCGATATAATTTTAATGGACGTAATGATGCCGAAGCTTGACGGCTTTTCGGCAGTTAAAGAAATAAAGAAAACCAAGAATATCCCCGTAATTATGCTGTCCGCGCGAGGAGAAGAATACGATAAGCTTTTCGGCTTTGAAATAGGCGTGGACGACTACGTTACCAAGCCGTTTTCGCCCAAGGAAGTAATGGCGCGAATACACGCCGTATTAAAGCGCGGCGCACAGCAGGAAGATGATAAGGACGTAGTTAAGTTCGAGGGCTTGACAATAGATATGGTCGGGCGCAACGTTTACGTCGACGGAGAAAAGGCGGAGCTTACTCCTAAGGAATACGAAATACTTTTCTACTTCGTAAAAAACAAGGGAATTGCGCTCACGCGTGAAAAACTTTTATTAGACGTCTGGGGCTTTGATTTTTATGGCGACGACAGAACTATAGACACGCATATAAAGATGTTGCGTTCAAATCTTAAACAGTACAGAAAATTTATAGTGACTTTGCGCGGGCTGGGGTACAAATTTGAAGTCTGACGGAGGATATAAACAAATAAAAAAACTGCGTAAGCCGAGAAGCGTAAACAAGGCCATGTGGTGGTACTTTGTGCTTTTGGCAATCTTGTTGACGCTGCTCATAGAAATAGTATTCTTTATTACCGTTTCAATCACGTTTGAAAATCAGGCGCGCTCACGCATAACGGGGATAGGCAAGGAGGCAGAGGCGGTACTCAATCAGCCCGCTCTTTTGGAAAGCAGTATTTACCGCAACCGCGCCGCGGGCGTAAACGTTCTCGTTATTTCCGACGGTTGGAAAGTTGTTGCCC
>JAIDRY010000141.1 GCA_029061465.1 Clostridia bacterium | reverse complement strand
CTATTCTTATCTGCGCAAGCTCGTCTTCCGTAAATCCGCCGAGGGGAGAGAGTAGCGCTGTAACGAGCGGCACGTCATGTTCGGCGTTGTCTATGAGCGAAAGTATATCGAGCATTTGCTTGACTTCGGGAAGCGCACACACGTTGGAGTCCTGCGCACCCGAAACGGAATACCCGCCCTTATCGGTGAGCGCGCGGATAATTCCTTCCGCGGATTCACCCTTGTTTTTGCGCGTAAGTATGCATATATCCCCCGGTAACGTGTCTACAAACTTTCCGCTCTTTAAATCGAAGTGCTGTTTTTGCAGCTCCTCTTTGACTATTTCAAGCACGGCAAGCCCTTCGCGCGTGTAGGGAGAATTGCGCCCGTCGGCGGCAACCGAATACACGCCGAGCTCGCGCTCTTCCTCCTCGTCTTTGCCGAATATGCGCAGGCGCGCTTCGCCGTAGCCCTCGGGATATAGCCCGCCGAACGACATTTGCGCAGTTTTGAAGTAGTCCACTCCGCAGTTGTCCTGCCGCATAATTTGGGAGAACAGCGCGTTTACAAAATCGAGAACGCCATCCGCACTTCTGAAATTGCTCGACAGCTTTAAAGCCGTTCCTTCATCGTTTTCAAACGCGGCGTACTTCTTTGAGAAGAATACCGACTTGCTTCCGCGGAAGCCGTATATTGCCTGCTTAACGTCGCCCACCAAAAAAGTTTCGCCCGACAGCGCGGATATAATTTCCTCCTGCACGGGATTGACGTCCTGATACTCGTCAACGAAAACGTACTTATACGCTCCATTGATTTCAGCGCGTACCGCGTCGTCTTCAAGAAGGCGCAAAACAAGATGCTCCAAATCGTTGTAGTCAAGCTTGTTTTCGTCAGCCTTAACCGCGGCATATTCGCTATCGAATTGCAATAAAAGGCGGGAAAACGCTACGGCAACCTTTCCGCTTTGTATAAAGCGTTCCTTTTCGGTTTGCTCGTCCTCGAAGTCGCCGCACAGCGTGTTATATCTCTTTGTAACGCTATCTTTAAATTTCTTGAACTCCGCGCCCGCCTCTTTATCTTCGGGGGCGTCAGTCGGTTTTCTCGTCGCGGTCAAAGCAAGCTTCGCACTGAATATGCCACCCGCCGCGGCGGCGCGGAGCGCGTTTTCCATCTCGTCGAAAATCTTATCATACGTCGCCTTTTTCGCCGTTACGGGAAACTCGGCGCGGAACTTTTTTACCGCCTCTTTAAGCATATAAAAGTCGGGACTTAAATGCGCGGAATAGGCGGCGCACACGCTTTTGAACCCCTCGTCCGTGTAGAGGTTTTCCGAATCCTTCAAAAGGCTTTCGTACCTTGCGACGGAGCGAACTGCCGAATGGGCCTCGCATATCAGCCGTCTTAGCGAGGAGTCGTTGCGCTTTTTCATAAAGCACTTCAACAAAAGCCTGAAGTCCTCGCCGCCCTCTTCATAGTTTTTATCGAACACGCTGTCAAGGGCGCGGCGCTTCATATCCTGCGCTTCACCATCGTCCGCGGAAATAATATCGAAGTCGGAATTAATGCCGAGAACGTAAAAATACTTTCTTAAAAGTCTAGCGCAAAACGAGTGTATGGTAGATATATCCGCGGTGGAAATTTTGGAGAGCTGAACCTTAATTGCGTCCTTTGCCTCACCCGCGCCGTCAAGCTTATCTATGAGCGCACGGCGCAATTTTTCTTTCATCTGCGCCGCCGCCTTTTTTGTGAATGTTACGGCAAGCACCTCGTCCAAGTCCGCGCCGCCAGAAATTGCGCCCACTAATTTTTCTATCATGACGAACGTCTTACCGCTGCCCGCGGAAGCCGATACTATAACTTTGCCGCGCGACGATATGGCGTCTTGCTGCTGGGAAGTCAGTTTCATTGTCCGCCCTCCTTTCTCGCAATTTCGGCTATCTGCGAACACCTTACGCTTTTAACCTTTCTTTCGCCGCAGTCACGTCCTAAAGTTACGCCGCAGCTTCCGCCCGCCTTGCAGTACTTGCAAGTACCCTCGGCAGGGGACGGAGTGATATTGCCCGAAAGCATTTCCCTTGCCCCTTTTGCCGCAACCAGACGGGAATAGGATATAAAGCTTTCAAAGTCCGCACTCGTCATTGCGCTCTCTATTCTCCTGCCCTGATAATATGCGCTGACAAAGCCGCTTTTCTCTCCCGCCTTCACCGTGCTGTCCGAAGCGGAAACAACCTCGTCGCTTCCGTCCATAAAGCCCTGCAACCTGAAAACGCCGTCTTCCTTTTCACGGTATTCGAGCGCCGCGGGGAAGTAATACGCGCCTGCCGCGCGCTTGCCCTCCGACGCGGACAAAAGATATAAGGGAAGCTGCAGCTTAGCCCCCGAATAGTACTTGGCGGGAGTTGCGTCTATGTTGCCCGTCTTGTAGTCGATAACGCGCACTAAGTCGCCGCTTTCGTCAACCCTGTCTATTCTGCCGTAAACCTTCACACCGTCGTAAAGTTTAACCTCGGCGGGGCATTCGGTATCGCGCACCTTAAAGGAAGAATTGATAAGCTGTGAGTACATACCTTGCGACACCTTTACCGCCTCTTCAATTAATACCTCGGAAACGTACTCGCCGCTCTTGCTGTCCGCAAGGGAAGAGTACGGTTTTTCATTAAGCTTTGTCCTTGCAATTTCTTCCGCACGCGCGGTCAACCCTTCCATATCCTTTATTGAAGCCGTTTCCTTTGCCAGGTCCTGCAATACGCAGTGAATAAAGTTACCGGTATCGGTTGCGCGTACCGCACCCTCCTCACGCTCGTAGGCTTTAAGCCCCTGACGCATAAAGCCGAGATACGGGCAGGAAAAATACGTTTCCAGCGCAGTGGGCGAAAGGCTGCCCATTTTGCTTAAATACAGCCGTTCACCGCAGGTTATATCCGGCTTAACTCTGTCCTTTACGGCAAGCGCCGCATCTTCTTCAAGACCGTTATCCTTTAACGCTTCGTACACGGAAGCCGCTTCGCTCGATTGAGGGAACCTGCAAAGATACTTTATTGCGGGGAGTTTTTCACTGCAATAATAGGGAGCCTCGTCGGGAAGTCGGCACAGCTTTTTCATTTCAACCGTGCTGAGCTCACCGCCTGCGGGAGTGCGGAACAGTGCCTTAGCATAGGAAATAATTTCACTTTCAACGCTCTCCTCGCCGCCCATTCTTGCGGGATAAGTGAGGTATAAGCTTCCACGGAAGGCGCACGCGTTGAGCGCGCACGTCTCCCTCTTTCTCGCGTTTACCTGCCGTATACGCGGTGATATGTTAAGGTTTACCTTTTCTAAGGCGGCAAGCTCCCTATCGGTAAGAAGAGAAGTATCCGCGCCCGCGCCCGTTACGTCGCCCGAAAGTCTGGCGGCAAAAACCACCTCCGATCCTGTGTTTGCGGTAGCCGTCAAATCGCCCACGAACACCGCGTCGCCCTTGGGGGGAATAAGCGAAACCTTCATAGCGGCAAATCCGCTTTTCAATATTTTCAAAAACTCTTTTATGGAAACTTCGCCGTCGGCAATGCGCCCCGCCTCCGACACGACTGACAGCACGCTTTCGTAAGCGCGTGCGCTGAACTGCGCGGCGGCGGGCTTTATATCCCTGTATTTAACCGCAAAATCTTTTAAGGTGTTTTCCACGCCGAAGTTATTTAAAACGGCACATATACCCGCACATACCGAGGTTATGCCGCCCTTTACGTTCAAAAGTGAAAATCCTTCAAGGAAAGTTTTTCTTACCTTTTCGATAATTTCTATATCGTCCGTTCCCTCTTTGGGCGCACGCTTAATGCCGCCGCGGTACGCCGCAAAGCGCAGAAAATAATTACGCGCAATATCCTTATCTCTCCTTTCGGCGGGGAAGAACGGCGACGAAATCACCGCGTCAACGTCGGAAAAAGTACAGCCCGTCATAGCGCACGAAACGTAGTTCAATATAAACGCGCACAGCGGGTGTTCGGAAAGTGCGCGCTGTCTGTCCGCATAGTACGGTATATTAAAGCGCGAAAACACGCGGGAAAGCACGCGCTCGCCGTTGTCGATATCGGGAAGCATTACGGAAATCTTTGCATACCGTACACCCCCATCTATCACGTGCTTTTTAATCTTGGCGGCGATAAATTCCATTTCTTCCTCTTCGTCCGCCGCCTCGAAAACGTTGACGCGCGCGGTGCGCAAAGGCTGCCTTTTAAAGCTTTCGGGATTGAAAAGCCCCTCTCTGAAAAAGTCCGCTTCTTGGCATAAAGCGCCCTTTACGGTATGCGTTTCGCAACCGCCGAGCTCTTGCGCCGCCGCAGTAAAAGCTGCGCTTGCTTCGTTGACGTAGACGTCTGCGGCGCCGCCTATAAACAGTCCGTACGTATCGCCCGCCGCCGAAAAAGCCGCGCGCACACATTCCTGCGCCATACAGGTGAGAGCCTGAAAACCTAAGAATATTACCGCGTTTCCGCGTATCTCGGGGCTGTTTTCTATAACTTCGGGAAGGCGCTTCAAATAGCCGTTTCTGTCCAAAAATCCCGTGCTTTCAAGATAGTCCTCATAGCCCTTGTAAATGACCGAAAGGTCGTGAAGCTTGCCGCCTAAAAGTCCGCCCTGCGCCGCGGCTTTGCCCGCGTCACTGGACGACACGCGCGAGGAATATAAGAGCGCGATAGTATCGTAAACCGTTTCCGCCGCGCCCGCGGACGACAGCTTTTTAAAGAGCGTGAGCTCGTCCTTTTTCTCGCCTATTATCTTGCGCACCGCCATAGCCGAACCCTGACGGGACAGCACGTTATCAACCCTGCCGAGACTCATAGAAAGAAACCGCGCAAAGGTATATACGGAGGTTAAAAAGGTTCCTTCCACCGCGGCGCACACCGTGCGTTCGGCGGCAAGGGTAAGTCTGTCCTCGCAAAAAATCACGGTTTTTATTCCGCGGTCCTCGTTTGATTTTACAATCTTTTTAAGTTCTTCCAGCGCGACCGAAAGCGCCGCGCAGTTAAATGAGTAAATCATACGTCTATATCATACCACAATATTGCTGCTAATTTAAAGAATTTGACCGTAAAAGTTTTTACAATTTTAAAAATATATGATATAATGACCTAAATTAAAGGTTGGTTTAAGGATTTATTTTATGAAAAAACGCATCGGTATAGCCTCCGTTTTGCTTGCCGCGGGAATGTCTTTGACCCTTGCAGGTTGCTCGGGCAGTTCGCAAAACGTCGTTTACCTCAGCTCTAACTGGTATGCAAATACGGGCTTTAAGAAAATTCAGCCCACGTTTACCGAGGGTAACGATAACTTTGCTAAGGAAAAAATTACTTACGACGTAAAGTTTGATAAGTCAACCGCGTCAAATTCAACATATTCGGTGAATTACGCGGACGGAACTTACGTTACGGAATTTTACGCAAAGTCTTTCGACAGAAATTCCGAATACGTACACGAGGACTATAAAAACGGCTATCCCGACAAAAACCTTACCGTTTATTATTACAGGACGGAGCTTACAATTCCTTCCGTTACCTTTAAAGTAGGAAACGAAGAAAAAACGTTTGTTAATGGCAATGGCGTTGTTTGCGAGAGCTATTTCCTTTCGGTTGAAGACAGAATGCGCCCCCTCTACTCGTCGCAAAAAATCAATTCGGTTTCGCCTGCGAACTATCAGGTTTCTTCCATTGACGAGGCTTACCGCGAGCTAAATTACGAATATAAAACCTACTATAATTTCAGCGGAAGCGAAGCTAAGACTTACGCAAAAACCGACGGCGGCGAAGATACCGTCAATACAGTTTACGGAATTAACCAGTCGGCAAACACGCTGTTTGACGTATCATATCTCGATATTGCCGTTCGCGCAAACAAGCTTATGCCCGACCTTGCGCAGGCAATAAGTTTATATACTCCCCACGGCGGCGTTCAGGACTTTATTCTCCGCGGCAGTGATACAGCTTTGACTGACGACGAAGCCGCTAATGCTAAGAGTATTTTAACTGGCAAAAATCTTTACACTCCCGAATACGCAAAGGACGAAAACGGCAAGGAAGTTGAAAAGAAATTTTCCACCGTTGCAGTAAGCGTAACGTACAACGGAGAGCTTTCGGGCGTTTCGCAAACGTACTGGTTTGCGGCTGTGAACAATGCGCGCAACAACGTGGGCAGGGCAACAATTGTAAAGATGTCCTATCCCGTAACTTTCGGCCTCGGCACGCAGATTTACACGCTGAATGAAATTGAAAGCACGTTATGGACTGACTAATTAAAATTATAACGCCCCGCGGCAACCGCCGCGGGGCGTTTTTTTTACTGCAAATTGTTTTGTGAATTTATCTTCTTATTTCATATTCCTGATTCATAAGTTTGATTATCGATTCTTCGTCGTCGGTTATGTTGAAGTCGCCGTGCATGGTGTGCTTAATTACCGACGAAGCAACCGCGAAGTTTACTATTTCGTCGGGCTGCATACCGCGCATTATAGCGTAAATCATACCGCTTGCAAAAGCGTCGCCGCCGCCAACTCTGTCAAGAATATTAAAGCGGAAAGTGCGGCTTTCATACGTTTCGCCGTCGTACCACATAAAAGCTTTTAAGCTGTTTTCACTGCCCGAATGAACGTATCTTACGTGCCGACCTATCGCCTTGAAATTATAGCGCTTGTGTAGCTCGCGGAAAATTCTGTCCTGCTCCTTATAAGTCGGGTTCATGGAAAGCCCGTCCTTTAAGTCCTTACCGCTCTCGTCGCGAAGATTGATAGGCTCTATGCCGAAAAGCACGTCAACATAAGGAAGATACTCGGTAATGCAGTCGCGCGCCTCCTGCCAGCCCCACAGCGCCGAACGGAAGTTGCAGTCGAAGCTTACCGTCATACCCAGCTCTTTTGCCGCCTGCAAAGCCATTAAAACGAGCTTGCGGCAGTTTTGCGACAGCGCGGGAGTTATGCCCGAAGTGTGCAGCCAGGTAAACCCTTTAAGTATCTTTTTGAAGTCCACGTCTGAAAAGTCGTAGGTTGCAAACGAGGAATCCTTCCTGTCGTATGTAACCTTTGACGAACGCACGCCAAAGCCTTCTTCTAAAAAGTAGATACCCATTCTGCCCTTTTGAGAATAGATACAGGGCGAACAATGCACGTCGTTACTTCTCAGATATCTTATTGCCGCCTTGCCTATGGACGAGTCCGGCACGACGGTAAAATACGAAGAGTCCACGCCGAGGTTTGCGAGTGCGGCGGCTACGTTTGCCTCCGCACCGCCGTAGGTTACCTTGAACTCGTCGGTGGTTCTTATCTTCTCATAGTTGGGGGGCGAAAGCCGAAGTAATAGCTCGCCCAAGGTTATAAATTTAACTTTATCAGTATTCTTCATAATAATCCCCCGTTTAAAATACCAAATATATTATATCACTGCATTTTGTGTTTGTACATACCCCAATTTAAAATTTATTGCATTTTTTTAAGTTTTCTGTTAAGATACGGATATGAAGCTGTATATAAGCGTCAATTCCGTAGCCGACGGCATCGACTACGGCGGCGAGCAAATTATAGACGCGCAAAAGGGTGAATACCGCCTTGACGAAATTTTCCGCCTGCCCTTTTTTCGCATTATTATCGACGAAATAAT
>JAIDRY010000140.1 GCA_029061465.1 Clostridia bacterium | reverse complement strand
ATATTACCTACACGCTGTTACCTAAAATACTCGCCAAAAGCTCATCAATACTCATAACTCCGTTACAAGAAGCTATATAGTCCCTAATCTCCCCCTCCGTCTTTTCGTCGCAGGCTTCATCAGTCATTTTTTTGACGGCATCGATAAAAATTTTAATAGCCGCTACCAATATCATAACGCAAATTACAAGACAAGCAACCGAATCCAGTACGGGAACTCCGCACATTGCGCCAACAACACCCACCAAACTGCCGATTGATGAAAGAGCGTCGGAACGGTGATGCCATGCGTCGGCTTTCAACGCAGACGAATTTACTTTCTTTGCGGCAACGAGCGTATACCAAAAGATAGCTTCCTTCACTACAATCGATACGGCGGCGGCAACAAGCGCAATAACTTTAGGAACTTCCAAATCGTTATAAGCACCCGTAACTATGTTTTCAACACCGGAATATCCTATCCCTGCTCCCGTCGCGAACAGTACAACAGCAAGAACTATTGCCGCAACACATTCAAATCTTTCGTGTCCGAACGGATGCTTTTTATCTGCCTTTTTAGATGATATTTTAACTCCTATTAATACAATAACTGTTGAAAAAACGTCCGAAGCCGAATGTACCGCATCTGATATCAATGCCATAGATGCGCCCAATACGCCCGCAATCAGTTTAAAAACCGATAACAGAGTGTTAATAATTATAGTAATTATCGACGTTCTTACGGCGACTTTTTCTAAATCAGAACTTTGCAATGTTTTCTCCGTTTTTTTAAATAATAGTGTTAAAATAAATTGACAATACAGTCTTTTTTAAATATAATATTCAAGTAAAGTAAATTAAGTTTGCTGCTGTGGCTCAGTCGGTAGAGCACATCCTTGGTAAGGATGAGGTCGGCGGTTCAAGTCCGCTCAGCAGCTCCACAAAAACCACCATATTAGGTGGTTTTTTCTTTACTTATTAATTTTCATATTCAGTAATCAAAGTCAAGGCATGGGGTAAATTGAAAATTTCTCTTTTCACAAATTCGGGATAAAAATACTTATCTTTCAACTTATTTATATCAATCCACTCGAAAGTAAGTGTGTGTTTCCCCTCTTTTTGGACAAAGCTATTGCCACGTGATAATATGTCTGTTTTCGAAATATCAACTAAAAAATAGAAGCAAAGTTCGTGAAATTTATCTTTAGTTGTATCTTCAGTGAAAAAATTCTGACAAATCCAAAGCGGACGGATTATTTCTGCATTTACGCCCATTTCTTCTTTGATTTCTCTTAAAATGGCGTTCTCCGCAGTTTCATGCAATTCGATTTTACCGCCGATAAGGTAAAAATACTTAGAAACTTCATCACGCATTGCAAGCAATTTGTTATCCTTTAAAATAATTGCCGCAACGCGATAATTAAATCTACCGTTTTCTGTTTTTAATACTATGTCCACTTTTCACACCTTATTATTATGAAGTTTATTTAAAATCCGCTCTAAAGCGTATTTTCCGTGCTCGTAGGTCAATCCGCCTTGAAAATATACTATATACGGCGGTTTAACCGGGCCGTCCGCCGACAGCTCTATTGAAGAACCGCCAACAAACGTACCCGCCGCCATAATAATATCATCGTTATATCCCGGCATAGCCCACGGTTCACAGGTTACGAAGCTGTCTACGGGTGAAGCATACTGCACTTCCCTTATAAAATTAATCATCGGCTCAGCGCTGTCAAACTGAATTGCACGCGTTATATCATGAGGTATTTTATCAAGCGAAGGATAATTAACGTAACCGAGCTCTCCCATTGCTTTACCTATAAGCAGGCTGGTTTTAAGCGCTTGAGCAACGGTGTGCGGCGCCATAAATAGTCCCTGATAAAAATTGCGGTATCCCGCATCATATGAACCTACCTCAAGCCCAATGGACGGAGCGGTCATTCTTCTACCTATAAGCTCAATATAGCTGCTTTTACCGCAAATATATCCCCCAGTAGGCGCAAGTCCGCCACCTGCATTTTTAATAAGCGAACCAACTATTACGTCCGCACCTATTTCAGAAGGTTCGATTTTTTCAACAAACTCACCGTAGCAGTTATCTACAAATATACACCCTTCAAATCCGCATTTACGAACAAACTTACAAGCATCTTCAATCTGTTCGCAGGAAAGTGCGTCACGAAGCTCATAGCCCCGAGAACGTTGTATATAAACAACTTTAACACTGTTATTTAAACGTGCCTTTATACCGTTAAAATCAAAATTACCGTCAATTAAATCGCAATAATCAAACTTAATTCCGAAATCTTTTAAAGAGCCGTTGTTTTCACCAAATATAACTCCACGTAAAGTGTCATACGGCATACCGCTGATACATAACAACGTATCATTAGGTCGAAGTAATCCAAAAAGTGCAACCGTAAGGGCATGCGTTCCAGACATCAAATGCGGTGATACAATTCCTCTTTCCGCGCCGAATACTTCAGCATAAAGCTTACCAAGGCAATCCCTGCCTTCGTCATCATATCCGTATCCTGTTGTACCGTTAAAATGTCTTGCGGCTATTCTGTTTGCCTCAAAAGCCTTCAAGACTTTAACCTGATTATAAAAAGCAATTTCGTCAATACGTTTAAAGTCGCCACTTAACTGCTCTTCACATTCCTCAATTAGCTTCATTTAATATCTCCATAACAGTTTCAGCCGTAGCCGCATTTGGCTCTAACCACACGATATTAGGCAATTTCTTAAAAAAAGTTATCTGCCTTTTAGCATAATGACGTGTGTTTCGTTTAATTATGTCACACATAGTACTGTGATTGTCTCCGTTTTTTAAGCCTGTGGCTATTTCTTTGTAGCCTATAGCCTGCATACACTGACAATTTTCGTCAATCCCCTGAGACAACAAATATTTAACCTCGTTGAGAAGACCACAAGCAAACATTTCATCCACTCTCTCATCTATTCTTGCATAGAGCTCTTCTCTGGGGTAATTTACGACTATTGCGGTATAATTTAATTTTGGTATCAATCCGTCGTTTTGGTCTGACTTTTTCTTTCCGCTTACTTCATATATTTCAAGCGCCCGAATTACACGTTTAACATCGTTTACGTGTAATTTTTCCGCCGTTGCCGCATCTACTTCTTTAAGTTTATTGTACAGCGCCTCTTTGCCGTTCTTTGAAACAAAGTTATTATACTTTTTTCTTATATCGTCGTTTGCCGCAGTATTTCCGTAACTCAAACCGAATAATAACGAATTAATATAAAAACCCGTACCACCGCATATAACTGGCACTTTATCTTTTTTTATTAAATCATCCAGTATAGGTTTTGCCAGCCTTTCATAATCACTGACGCTGAAATTCTGCGTTGGCTCAACGACATCTATCATATGGTGCTTAATGCCGCGCATTTCTTCCGCGTTCGGCTTTGCCGTACCTATATTCAAGCCTTTATATACAAGCTGCGAGTCAGCGGAAATAACTTCCGAATTCAATAGCCTGGCGCAGTCTATTGCAAGCTTAGTCTTGCCCGAAGCTGTAGGTCCGCAAATTACGAGAACTCTTTTCAAATCAGACAATCCTCTTAAACATTTTTTCAATATCTTTTTTAGTAAGCGTTACACAGATTGGTCTGCCGTGCGGACACTTTAACCCAGTGTTTCCGTCTATCATTTCAAAAAGCGTGTCCACTTCCATTTCGGTCAACTGCATACCGCCTTTTATCGCGTGCTTGCAAGCAGCCATAGCAAGCCGCTCTTTCATAATATCTACTACACTAATGCCTTTAAGGCTGTCTATTTGGCTCAATATTTCACTTATAAAGCCGTTAATATCTATTTCCTGCAAATCGACCGGCACTTCGTCTATTCTGTACGAACCGATACCAAACGGCTCTATACCAAACCCGATTGAACGCAAAACTTTTAAATTCGAATCGATGAACTGAGTTTCTGCAGCGTTTGTATTGAATATATACGGAATAAGCATAGGCTGTTTTAAAATATTCCGCTCATTGAGCTTTTTTATGAGCCCGTCGTAAATAAGCCTTTCGTGGGCGGCGTGTTGGTCGATAAAATAAACCTTGTCGTCAAGCTCACAAATCAAATAAGTATCAAAAAGATTACCCTTATATGTGCATTCCTTAAAATCTATTCTCTGCTGCTCGGCTTTCTTTTTCTCCGCAGCGTATGCAAAATCAGCAGCTTCAGGAATAGCCGAATCGTCCGTAACGCGCATTACGTTTATTTCCTGCCGCGGCATATAATCGTTCATAGGTAAGTCACGAACAGGTTCAAACTGCATGGACGGCTTTTTTGATTCCTCAAGTTTTATTTCGTCTTTTCTCTCTGATTTAGCCGTTAATAAACTTCTGGTTTCCCCGCGCAAATTCTCAGAATAAACTTTGTTGGTGTTTTCATCTGAAGTAGACTTTATTTCAGGCAAACGCTTTTCTTCTATTACAAATTCGGCCGCTTTTGCCGTTCCGTCCAGTATAGGCGATATTACAGAATACACAACGCCGTATACACGCCTGTTATCAAGGAAACGCACGTCCGCTTTATTAGGGTGAACATTCACGTCAACAAAATCAAAAGGAACGTCTAAGTTCAGAACGTATAACGGAAATTGCCGTTTCATTGCATAACTTGCATATGCGTTATTTACCGCCGTAGCTATCGTATTATTGACGATATACCTGCCGTTTAAAAACAGACTTTGGTAAGTTTTATTCGCCTTAAAGAAGTTTTGATTACCTATATAACCTTGCAGTCTGAACCCGTCCTTTTCCGCATTAATTTTATAACACTCCTCCAAAACTTTCGCACCGTAAACCTGCGCAACCGCTTCGTCCAGCCCTCCGCCGAACGATTGCAAAGTCAGCTTCCCGTCAACGTAGTATTTGAATGTTACGTAGGGATTGCCCAATATATAGCGAGTAACGAAGTTGGTTATATCCGCCTCTTCCTTCTTATCGGCTTTTAAAAACTTGGCTCTTACGGGTGTGTTATAAAACAAATCACGCACGCAAATTACCGTTCCTGTTTCTAATGCCGCAGGATATATTTCACTTATTTCACCGCCGTCGCAATTAATCTTCCATGCCTGATTGCCTGCCGTTACGGAAATAATTTCGACTTTAGATATTGCGGAGATACTTGCAAGCGCCTCGCCTCTGAATCCAAGAGTACATATGTAATCAAGGTCGGAAGCCTTTGATATCTTACTTGTTGCGTGGGGCATAAAAGCATCGTGCAAATCTTCACGCTCGATACCCGAGCCATTATCAATGACTTTTATAAGCTGCTTGCCGCCGCGCTCGACATAAATTTCAATTTCTGTTGCACCCGCGTCAAGACTGTTTTCTATAAGCTCTTTGACCGCCGAATACGGTCTGTCAACTACTTCGCCTGCGGCAATGCGGTTATATACGTTTTGGGATAAGACGTTTATCTTCTTCATTTTTTCACCTTCTCAATCAAATCACTGACGAGCATAAGCGCTTGCATGGGTGAAAGATTATTAGGGTCTACATCTGCAAGTATCCTTTCAACTTCGCTTAAACTTTCAACGTTCTCTTCTGCTTCTTCTACATGCGCCTTATCGCCCTTTTCAACTATTTTCAAAATTGTTTTCGCCCTTTCGGTTACCGAAGAAGGAACGCCGGCAAGCGCCGCGACTTCAATACCGAAACTGCGGTTTGCTCCACCGCGCATAATCTTTCTTAAAAATACTACTTGACCGTTAATTTCTCTTACGGTGATTTTATAATTTTTAATGCCGTCAATTTTGCTTTCAAGCTCTGTAAGTTCATGATAGTGGGTAGCGAACAGCGTTCTTGCGCCAATATTATCGGTAATATGCTCTATCACCGCCCAGGCTATACTAAGTCCGTCATATGTCGACGTTCCGCGCCCGACTTCGTCCAAAATTAAAAGGCTATTTTTAGTTGCATTGTTAAGTATAGACGCAACCTCTATCATCTCAACCATAAAAGTACTTTGGTCGGAAATAAGGTTATCGCTTGCGCCCACCCTAGTAAATACTCTGTCCGTCAACGGTATTTGAGCTGACTTTGCGGGAACAAAGCAACCTAAATGAGCCATAATTACTATTATTGCAACTTGCCGCATATACGTACTTTTGCCCGCCATATTCGGACCGGTTATAATCATAGTTCTGTTTTCGCCGTTATCCAAAATCACATCGTTGGATATAAACTTATCTTTCGATATTTTTTCAACCACGGGATGCCGCCCGTCCTTAATAATAAGCTCCTTATCGCTTTCAACTATCTCGGGACGCACATATTTATTTTCTTTGGAAATTTCCGCAAATGAAACCAAAATATCAAGCTGTGCTATCGCGTATGCTGCTGACTTAAATTTGTCGATATATTCGGAAAGCTTTTCTTTAATAGCGGCATATATTTCTGCTTCTAATTTTAAAGACTGCTCTCCGCTTGTTAAAATCTTTTCTTCAAGCTCTTTTAAATCGTCGGTAATAAAGCGCTCGGCGTTGGCAAGCGTCTGTCTGCGCTGATAATGTAGAGGCACTTTATCTATAAACGATTTTGTAACCTCAATATAGTAGCCGAATACTCGGTTATAACTGATTTTCAGATTTCTGATACCCGTCGTTTCGCGCTCCCTCGCCTCCATATCCAAAACGATTTTAGCGCCGTTTTCTACTATGCTTCTGAGTTCGTCAAGCCGTGCGTTAAAACCTTTGTTTATGTACTTACCGTCCTTCATATTTGGTTGCGCATCGGGGCTTATTGCGCTGTCAAGAAGTGATGTTATTTCTGTAAAATCGTACAGTCTGCCGCAAATTTCTTTTATTGCTTCCGATTTAAACCCCGTCAAACTGAATTTAAGATTAGGCACAACCGAAAGCGAGCGGGAAAGGTTTAAGCAATCTCTCGGATTAACGGTACCGCCGCTTATTTTACCCGTTATCCTCTCAATATCCTTTACGCTTTTAAGCATATCAACTATGCCTAGGCGCGCAACCGTAGCGTCATACAACTCCTGCACACCGTCAAGCCGTTTGTCAATTTTGGCTTTATCGAAATACGGATAAAGGATATCCGTGCTTAAATATCTAGCTCCCATTGGGGTTTTCGTCTTATCAAGCACCCATAAAAGACTGCCGTACCGACTGCCGTCGCCCAAGGTTTTAGTAATTTCAAGATTTCTCAACGCTGCCGTATCCAGCGTCATAAATGTTCCGTTTTGAATAAACTTCACGCCGTTGATATTTTTAAGCGCGTGCATCTGCGTTTCTTTCAAGTATTCGACCAGCGCGCCCGCAGCGCTTATAGCGCCCTTGTGACCATCAATTGAAAATGAAGATAAAGTCTTAACGTTAAACTGTTCTAATAGCGTTCTTTCAGCGGCAGAGTAGCCGAAAGCCCACGCAGGATAACACGAAAAGTTAGGTAAAATCCCCCTCGAAACTTCTGCTAAATCCTTAACGGCAAAAAGCATATCATCGTTACCGATTATTTCCTTTAAATCAAGTATAGTCATTTGCGCAACGCATTTTTTTATGCCGTCGCTACCGCTAAATTCAACGGCACAAAACTCACCCGTAGTAATATCCGCCCAAGCAAGTGCCACGCCTGCGTCAGATTTATACGCACAGCCTATAAAATTATTTGCTCTCTCGTTGAGAGAATCAGCCGAAAGCGTACCCGGAGTAACGACGCGGACTACCCCTCGAGAAACAATTTCCCCCCTTGCAGTTTGGGACGGGTCTTCAAGTTGCTCGCAAATTGCAACCTTAAATCCGCTTGACGCAAGCTTCGTAATATATCCCTCAACCGCATGATACGGAACTCCGCACATGGGTGCGCGTTCTTCCAAACCGCAATCTCTGCCGGTTAGCGTCAAATCCAAAATTTTAGAAGCCTTTGCCGCATCATCGAAGAACATCTCGTAAAAGTCTCCGAGCCTGTACATTAAAATACAGTCCTTATACTGTTCTTTTACTTCAAACCAATGCCGCATCATCTTAGAAAGTGCCATTTTTATTTATCCTTAAACTATTTTTCCGAAAAGTGAAATCCCGTTTGCTCCGTCTATTAACACGTTGACAAACTCGCCTATAACGTCCTTATCGCTTTTAAAATAAGCCATTCTGCCGAATTCGTCACGACCTAAATATGCTCCTCGCTTCTTATCGTAATCTTCACACAGTATTTCCACCGTCTTGCCGATATATTTTTCCGACTGCTCACGGGTATTGGAGTTAACGAGCGATATGAGCTCCATTATCCTTTGCTTTGATACTTCAGCAGGTATCTGGTTTTCCATTTTAGCCGCTACTGTACCGTCGCGTTTGGAATAAACGAAAGAAAACGCGGAAGAAAATCCAACTTTATTTACAAGATTTAAAGTTGCCTTAAAATCATCGTCGGTTTCGCCTGGGAATCCAACGATTAAATCCGTAGTTATTGCACAGTTTGGAATATACTCTTTAAGCGTTGCAACCTTCTCGACATAATCGGCGGAAGTATAACGCCTGTTCATTGCCCGCAAAATTTTATCCGAGCCACTTTGCACGGGCAAGTGCACACACTTGCATATTTTGGGGTTATCCGCTATAACTTTAACAAGCTCTTCGGAAAAATCTTTCGGATGGCTTGTCATAAATCTTAAACGGAATTTACCGTCGATTTCAGCTATCTTTTGCAACAGTTCAGGAAAAGATATATCCTCGGTTCCGTTAGCGTACGAGTTTACGTTTTGACCGAGAAGCGTTATCTCTTTATATCCGAGGGCAATCAACTCCTTTGCCTCGGCTATAATGTCCGCGGAACGACGGCTTCTTTCACGACCGCGAACGTAAGGAACAATACAGTATGTACAGAAATTATTACAGCCGTATGTAATATTAATCCATGCGTTGGGGTAGCTTGTCCTTAAAGATTTGGTTTCTTGGTAAACCTTACCGTCATCGTCTACAACTTCAATAACCGCTTTCTTCTGCGACTGCTTTTTCAAGATATAATCTTTGAGCTTACCTAAATTATGAGTTCCGAAAATTATATCGACGTACGGAAATTTATCGTGTAAATCCCCCGCCTTGCCGAGCTGCTGGGTAAGACAGCCGCCGACTGCGATTATCATATCCCGCCTTGCCGCCTTAAGCTTTTTAAGCATACCTATATTGCCGAAAGCGTGGTTTTCCGCATTTTCTCTTATGCAACACGTATTAAAAACAACTATGTCGGCTTTCTCCATACTGTCACTGGATTTATAGCCAAGCTCCGATAATATGCCGGCTATTTTTTCTGATTCGTGTACGTTCATCTGACAGCCGTACGTTACGATGTGGTAAAATTTATCCATATACTATTTAATTATATAATTTTTACGTAAAATTTTCAATTGAATTTGCAACAAATATTTAAATTTATAAATACTAATTGCAATGACTAAATTCGTTAAAATATTACTCGTTACGGTATTAAGCATAATAATCGTTATAATCAGCCTATTCTGCGCCTATTTAATAATTACAAAGGACGCAGTTTTAAATCATACCAAACTAAATAAACCGGAGCAAAGCGTTATTATAATTGACGATGACGGCAATGAAATCGCAAGTACTTCCTCAAGCGGTAAAAAGAGCGTTAAAATCGAAAACCTTGACGACACATGTAAAAATGCATTTATAGCGTCCGAGGACCGGAAATTTTATTCGCATAATGGATTGAACTATGGAAGAATGATTAAGGCGTTCTTCAAAAATATTGCTGCCGGCTCGTTTAAAGAGGGCGCGTCTACGATAAGCCAACAGCTTATTAAAAATACCCATCTCTCCCAGGACAAAACTATAAAACGAAAGCTTAAAGAAATAAGACTGACAAAACAGCTTGAACGCGCTTATTCGAAAGATGAAATACTTGAAATGTATCTCAACACGATTTTTTTCGGACACAATTGCTACGGGCTTCAAAGCGCGGCAGAGTTTTACTTTGATAAAAAAGCGGAAGATTTATCTCTTACGGAAAGCGCAACGCTCGTCGGATTATTGACTTCACCAAATAATTATTCTCCATTCAAAAATCCCGAAAAAAGCTTACAAAAACGAAATACCGTTTTAAAATCAATGCTTGACTGCAATTTTATAGATAAGGCAACTTATGATAATGCCATAAATGAACCGCTAAACGCACAAAAAAGCGACATTCAGGGAAGAAATGCTGATTATATCGATGCAGTATTTGACGAACTTGAACGACTGGATATAGGCGCCTACGACTTAGCTAACGGTTACAAAATCAAAACTTTTATGACAAGCGCACTACAAAGCAAAATAGAAGCGTTAAACTTTGAAACGGACAACGCCATAATAGTAACTACTAAAAAGGGCGGAGTTTGTGCATACAAAACCACCATTAACGGAGCAAAAAGACAACCGGGTTCTACAGTAAAGCCCACACTTATTTATGCGCCGGCAATCGAAGAAAAACTGATTAATCCTTCCACACGCATTTTAGACGAAAAGATAGATTTCAACGGCTATTCACCCGAAAATTTTGATAAAAAATATCACGGATACGTATCTGTAGCGGAAAGTATTAAGTATAGCTACAACGTACCGGCTGTTAAAACGCTCAATTCACTGACTATTAAGAACGCTGAAAAATATCTGACAAAAATGAATTTAGCCTTGGACGACGAAGAAAAGAACTTATCATTGGCACTCGGCGGAATGAAATATGGACTTACCATACAAAATATTGCCGACTGCTATTCAATTTTCCAAAACGGCGGAATATATTCTCCCTCACGGTTCATAGACGAAATAACCGATGCTTCCGGAAAGCAAGTCTATAAAAGCGAAAAATCAAAAAGCCGAGTATTTTCAAACGGAACCTGCTCACTTATTAACGAAACACTTATAGACGTTTCAAAAAGCGGAACTGCTAAAAAACTTGCATCACTTGACTATGACGTAGCGGCAAAAACGGGAACTTGCGGAACTGAAGAAGGCAATACTGACGCATATGCAGTAGGTTACACAAGCGAACACTGCGTAGCCGTTTGGCTGGGTGATAAAGACAATAAGAAATTAAGTATCACGGGCGGCAACGATAGTTGCGAATATTTAAAAGAAGTTCTTAAATATTTATACGCCGAGCAAAAGCCATCAAATTTAGATATTACAAGCGGGACTTCAATAGTCGAAATCGATGCTGAAGAATATTACACAAACAACAGAATAATTTTAAAAGACGATTTCTCCCCCAAACTCAACAACCTGCAAATCAAAGTATTATCAGATTGTAAACCTACTGAAAAATGCACAAGATTTACTCAACCTTCAATAAAGGCGCCCACAATTACCGTCGCTAAAAACAGCATAAATATCTCATTATGTCAGACAAAGTACTACTCATATTTGGTAAAACGGTACAAAAACAATGATTTTAAAGTTATTTACGACGGTAATTGGAAAAAAACTATAACCGATACGCCCGATGACGGCACCTACACTTATACAGTTACACCGTACTATTTATACGGACAAAATAAAATATTCGGTAAAGAAATTACTTTACCGAACGTTATAGTAAACAGCAGTTCATCAGCTCCGCAGATAAAAATACCTGATATTGCTGATAAGGAATGGTACAATTTATAAACTAAGTACTTCCAAAGAGTTTAAAGCTTCATCAATTAAAGTTTCTATGTCCAGTTTACTCTCTTCCTCCAAAACGTTCGAAAGCGCGGGCTTTATTACGGGGTGTTTGGGAAGAAAGACAGTACAGCAATCTTCATAAGGGCGGATTGATATTTCAAAAGCACCCATATCGCGGCTTCTCTCTATAATTTCGTCTTTATCAAATCCGCATAAGGGACGCAATACTGGCAAGTTATTTATAACGCTGTTTGACGATGTCATCCCCTCAATTGTCTGGCTTGCTACCTGTCCCAAACTTTCACCAGTAATGAGACATTGCGCACCGTTGCTTTTACCAACTCTTTCGGCTATTCGCATCATAAAGCGGCGTAAAAGCGTAACCATATATTCGCCGTTACACCTTTTATGAATTTCTTCTTGAATATGAGTAACTGAAACTATATAAAGCTTCATTCCTCCCTCATATCTTGAAAGTACTTCGGCAAGTTCTATAACTTTATCACGCGCTTGCATATTCGTATACGGATAACTGTGAAAATGAATTCCGTCAACCTGCATGCCGCGCTTTGCAATCATATGTCCGGCAACCGGACTGTCAATTCCGCCTGAAATAAGCAACAGCCCTTTGCCTGACGTCCCTACGGGCATACCTCCCGCACCTTTAAGAAATTCATTGAATACTAGCGTAGTACCGTCCTCACGCACATCAATATTTACTGTAAACGAAGGATTATGCACATCCACTTTCAAATTTTTATAGCAACTTAAAAGCCTGCCGCCTATTTCGGCACTAATTTGCATCGAATTCAAATTAAAAGATTTATCCGCCCTGTGAGTTACAACTTTGAAAGAACCTTTATCAAAGCTTACATCTTTAGCAGCGGAATATATTTCGTTCATAGCTGTATTAACTTTCAAAGCAACGCTAAGAGAATGTATCCCGAAAACTTTTTTTAATTTAGATAAAATTTCTTCGGTTTGGAATTCTTCAAATCCTTCAACAAGATATCTGCCGCTTGTTCTTTTTATCTCGTGCTTAATACCCTTAAGTGCTTTTTCCATATTAAGAATTAAAACACGCTCGAAGTATCCTCTGTTCTTACCTTTCAGGTGAATTTCGGAATATCTGATTATTATAACTTTTTCCATAATTAAGCCATCATTTCCTTTCTGTTGCCGACAATTTTATTTAAAAGCGTAGCAGCTTTTAACGCTTCATCTACGGAGTTTTCTGGCGAAAAACTTATACGTAATACACCATCCGCTATATTTTCGCAGTAACCGCACGCCAATATCGTATGCGAAAACCTTTTTTGGACATTTGACGAACAAGCCGAACCTGTGCCTATTATGAGCCCTCCGTCATCTGCCTCATGTAATATAGTTTCTCCACGCAACCCAACAGCGCTCACGGACAGTATATAAGGAGAAGAAATTTCACCGGATATATTTTGAAACAAAGATTTATCTAATGCCGTCCAAAACGCTGATTTAAGGTGTTCAATATTTGAATAGTTTTCTTTTA